>NZ_VPDH01000036.1:0-36286 GCF_013417785.1 Acinetobacter sp. YH12227
TTGATGCCATTTTTCTTTATACTGTCACTGAGGCAGGTTGGACATTTGATTTCTAGAGTTATTCGCATTTCTCTATTTTATCAAAATTCAACCTGCTTTGTTTCAGCATACTTTTTGAAACACCACCAAAAATACATTGAAAACCAACAAGGTTAAAATCTTTGAAATTCACCTCCACCCTGACTGTCGGGTGGAGTCCTCTTTCACTTTAAGATAGATGGCTTTTCTTCACCACTCGACCCCAACGGTAAAACACTGCGGGTTAAAGAAATCACCACCTGCAACACGATTGCGCCTATCACGACTAAAAGGCTAGAACGCCAAAAGGCCTGCTTATACTTTTGCCAATGCATAGACAGCATGCTTTTATACAGCCAACCTACCGCAATAAATAAGATGCCCCGAAAAATTGAATCCCCTAAAGCAACCTGAACAGAAATACCAAAAAGTTGTTCTAGGATAAAGCTATTAAAAAATATCAGTGGGAGAATACACAGTGCAAAAGTATCACGCCATTGCCATGAAATGTGTTGAGGAAAGGATTCAGCTCGAACCAATTGAGTAAACGTCATTGTTATAAAATCTTTCTTAAGCAGTAGAGTTTCATCATTATTGTGACGCAATATACACTTTTATTCTGCTAGGTTTTTGTAGGCAAATCAAAATAGTTTCTTCAGTGTTATAAAAAAATCGCGCGGAATGACTTCTGCGCGATTTTTTAATTCACCCTCTCCAAACCTCTCCCAAAGGGAGAGGCTTAAAGGAATTTACATCTCCACCATTTCCACGCCATCAATGCGGGCAACGGTCATCAAGTCTTTATCGCCACGGCCAGAAACCGTTGCAATAATGATTTGGTCTTTATCCATGGTTGGTGCGAGCTTAGTTACATAAGCCATTGCATGCGAGCTTTCTAGCGCAGGGATAATACCTTCAATATGGGTCAAATCACGGAAACCTTGCAGCGCTTCAGTATCGTTGATTGGCACGTAGTTTACGCGGTGCATATCTTTTAAGAAGCTGTGCTCAGGGCCTACACCTGGATAATCCAGACCAGCAGAAATTGAGTGCGTTTCAATGATCTGACCTTGATCATCTGACATCAGATACGTACGGTTGCCGTGCAACACACCGACATGGCCTGCGTTTAATGGTGCAGAGTGCTTACCTGTTTCAATGCCGTAGCCTGCCGCTTCAACACCGTACATTTTCACATCTTCATCATTTAAGAATGGATAGAATAAGCCCATTGCATTTGAACCACCGCCCACACATGCCACTAAGGCATCTGGCAGACGACCTGCTTGTTCTTGAATTTGTTTACGCGCTTCACGGCCAATGATCGATTGGAAATCACGAACCAATTGCGGATATGGGTGCGGACCTGCAACTGTACCGATCACGTAATACGTTGAATCCACATTGGTTACCCAGTCACGCATTGCTTCGTTCATGGCATCTTTCAATGTTTTTGAACCGCTTTCTACAGGTACAACAGTCGCACCAAGCAAACGCATACGATACACGTTCATGGCTTGACGTTTAACGTCTTCAGCACCCATGAATACCACACATTCAAGACCCAAACGTGCTGCAATTGTTGCCGTTGCTACACCGTGCTGACCCGCACCTGTTTCTGCAATAATGCGTTTTTTGCCTGAAAGTTTAGCCAGTAAAGCCTGACCAATCGTGTTGTTTACTTTATGCGACCCTGTATGGTTCAGGTCTTCACGTTTTAAGTAAATTTGTGCACCGCCAAGTTCTTTTGACCATCGTTCAGCATAATAAAGAGGACTAGGACGACCTACATAGTAGGCTAAATCACGGTCGAATTCTGCCAGAAACTTAGGATCATCCTTCATACGGAAATAAAGTTTTTCTAAGTCTTCTAATGCTGCCATTAGAGTTTCTGACACAAAACGTCCGCCATGGATACCGAAATGCCCGCGTTCATCTGGGAATTGGGTATAGTCAATCTTATTTTGCTGATCCACGTTGGACTCCTTGCATAAACTGTTCAATGAGTTTCTTGTCTTTGATACCTTTAGCGGACTCTACGCCTCCGCTGACATCAACTGCATAAGCATTGGTCGTCTTTATAGCGTCTTCAATATTGTCAGGCTTTAAACCGCCTGCCAAGATTAATGGAATATCGAGTTTGGGAAATTGTGCCCAGTCAAAGCTGTGCCCTGTTCCGCCTTTGAGTTCTGGATGCCATGCATCTAACAGTACGGCACTTGCCCCTGCCTGTTGGTATTGCTGAATCGTAGCAATCACATCCATGCCAGGTTTGACCTGAATGGCTTTATACCAACGGCGGCCAACCTGTTTTGAAATGTCTCGGCATTGTTCAGGTGTTTCATCACCATGAAACTGCAAAATATCTACCGGTGCTTGCTTTAAAATGTCGGCAATTTCATCCAGCGATGCGTTCACAAACAGTCCCACCGTCTGCACATAGGCAGGCACATTTTGAATCAAACTTTGGGCTTGTTCTGCTGTAACACTGCGCGGACTTGGCGGAAAAAATACAAAGCCTATTGCGTCTGCACCTGCATTAACAACTGACTGGATATCTTGAATACGTGTGATTCCGCAAATTTTGGCACGGGTTCGCATATTATTGTGGCTCTAACTCCGCCCTATTCATAGCCTATCTATAAATATAAGGGCGAATCATTGTAATGCAATTTTCATAGATTGCGTTAAGTTCATCCTGAATAATTATTAGCATCCGTTGTTTAATACATATACAGACTTTATAATTTACGCAATTTGCAGCAAGTCGAGCTTAGGCTTAGGGAAGTTGGTGAAAATCCGACACTGCCCCCGCAACGGTAAAACGAACCGCATATCTATATAAAAACCTCTATTTATGATTAAGGAATTTACGCCACTGCATTTTTGCGGGAAGGCGGATATGCCAATATTGTTTCAGACAATATTTATATTTAAGTCCGGAAACCTGCTTGCTGCCCCTCAACTCAATCATTCACGGGGGGTGAATGTATGGAGCTAAATCATGAATTCTAAATTTCAGCCTACAGCCTTAGTGGGCGCAATCACTATTGCGATGGGTTTTTCAGCAACTACTCAAGCCGAAGAGCAAACCAACGTCACAAAACTTGATACGATTGTTGTAACCGCATCACGCAGTGAAGAAAATATTAAAGATGTCCCTGCGCGAATTTCTATTATTGAACCTAAAATTGTCGATCAATCACCAATTGCTTCATTACCTCAATTACTTCAAACTGATGCATCTATAAATATGGTGCAAAGTGGTGGTTATGGACAAACTGCATCTATTTTTATGCGTGGGACAAATTCAAATCATACTTTATTGTTAAGAGATGGTGTCCGTTTAAATTCCAATACATCTGGCGCAGCATCTTTACCCTTTATTGATACAACTGATATTCAACAAATTGAAGTGTTAAAAGGTCCTGCCTCTGTTTTATATGGCACAGATGCAATTGGTGGTGTAGTACAACTGATTTCAAAAACACCTGAAAAAACAGGCGCATTTATTACAGGTGAAATCGGTGAAAATAAAACCTATAAATCTGTCATTGGTGCAGATTTAGCTGAAAATGGTTTTTACGCACAAATTCGTGGTCAACGTTTAGAAACCGATGGTACACCTGTCACGGATGCACCCAATAATCAAAAAGCCAGTTTTGACCAAGAAGGTTACAGTGCTAAAGTCGGTGTAGATCAAAAAGACTATGCGGCTTCTGTCGATTATAGCGAAAATCAAGGCTATAGCGATTATGACTACTATGGCAATTTAGTTTCACAAGATTTTAAAAATGAAGTCATTAATCTCAAAGGGCGTTTAAACGTTTTAGATAATTTAGCCATTCATGCCCGTCTTTCACAATATAAAGATCAGATTGAGCAAAACCAAAAACCTGATTATGTCCATAGTACCACGCAAGAAGCTGAACTCTATGGAAAATGGCAATTTACGCCAGAACAAAATATCTTAGTGGGTACATCATATAAAGATATTAAAGCTAATATCTTTTCAAAAGGCGAAGATTTCGAATGGGATGGTAATGTTTACCCAGGAACTGATATCTTCTATGACGAAAAGGTAAATTCTACAGGTTACTTTATTCAACACCAATACCAAGAAGATGGCTTAAATACACAAGTGGGCGTTCGTGTTGAAGATAATGAAAAATTTGGTACACATACTGTGGGTCAAGGTGCAATTCGTTACCTCATCTTGCCATTAACCAGTGTGTATGCCAATGTCGGTTCAGCATTTCGTGCGCCAACTACCAATGATTTGTATGCAACAGCTTGGGGAGCAAATCCAGATTTAAAACCTGAAGAAAGTTTCTCATATGAAATTGGAATTGATCAAAAGCTCAATTACAACATCAATTTAGGCTTATCAGTTTATCGCAATCAAGTCGACAACTTAATTAGCTCCAAAGCAGGCAAGCTCGAAAATGTTAAGAAAGCAACGTTTACAGGTGGTGAAGCATCATTTAAATGGCAACAAGATGAGTTATTTTTAAGTACAACTTATGGCTATGTACAAGCCAAAGATGATGAAACTAAAAAAGACTTAACTCGTCGTCCGAAACAAAGCCTGACTTTAACCGCAGGTTATGATGATGGTATTTATGGTATTTCTACCTCTGTAGTTGCAAAATCTAATTCAAAAGACTTTGCCGATACAGCATCAGCTCCAGCAACGATCAATCCAGGCTATGTCAGCACCAATGTCAATGCTTATTGGCAACCAACGCCAATGATCAAGCTGTTTACCAATATTGAAAATATTGGCGATGTGAACTATAAAACCGCCTACAATGGTTCAGGTATTTACTACATCAACGGCGGTCGTCAAGCCTCTGTTGGTGTCACTGTACGTTACTAAAAACTGAATAAAAAAGTTAAAACTACATTTCAATTTACGGATAATGTTCTTGACCGACATTATCCTTTTTTAATAGGCAAATTTTAGGAAAAAAACATGGGCCACCGTTTAAGTAAAATTTACACCCGCACAGGCGACTCAGGCACTACAGGTTTAGGTGATGGTTCACGCGTTTCTAAAGACGATTTGCGTATCACTGCACTCGGTGATGTCGATGAACTGAATGCTGCCATTGGTCTTTTACGTTCACATATTACCTTCAGCAGCATTGTAGATAAAGCAACTTGGGATAAATCACTCAGTTTGATTCAACATTGGTTATTCGATCTTGGCGGTGAAGTCTGCATTCCAAACTTTAATTTAGTCCAAGCGGTATCAATTGAGTTTTTGGAAAAAGACATTGACCGTATGAACGAAGCACTTCCAATGCTCAAAGACTTTATTCTACCTGCGGGTACTTTAGTTTGTAGCTTTGCACATCAAGCACGTGCCGTGTGCCGCCGTGCAGAACGTAGCGTCATGTCCGTGCATAGCCGTGATCAAAATATTCAAGCCAACTCACTGCAATTGCTCAATCGATTATCCGATTGGTTATTTGTGGCATCTCGTACTTTGCAGCGAGCTGAAGGCGGTTCTGAAGTGCTGTGGCAAAAAAATATCAATGACACGATTGATCAATAAACTGTGCCGCAATAATTCTCTTTTCTCACTACAGTTTTGACCAATTAAAAGTCAATTTTACATTGAAATAAATCGAAACATTTCGTCCGATCATTCTTGTATTTCAGGATGATCGGATCAAAATAGCAATGTCATCTCCCTGTCATTCTTACAGGACATTATGTTCTTAACATCCTTTTTTGTAGGCCTCGTATGCGCATAATCGGTCACCGTGGCGCTCGTGGTGAAGCACCTGAAAATACCCTAGGCGGTTTCCAATATATTCAAGATTTAGGCATACGTGCAGTCGAATTTGATGTGCGGCAGCTGAAAGATCGCGCCTTAATTGTAATGCATGATGATCAATTCATCCGTACCACTGGCCAAGATAAGTATCTCTATGAATGCGAAAGTTCTGAACTTGAACCGTATAACCATGCGGTGACATGGTCTGAATGGAATAAAGTTGAGCCAACACCTTTATTAGATCAAACGCTGAAGATCATCCATAACTTTGATCATATTGAAGTTGAAGTGAAAGCGGTGAAAAACCAAGATGAAGCAGATCAACTTACAGAAGTTTTGCAACACCAGTTAAAAGGTTTCGAACAAACTGCGGTGATTACCAGTTTTGACCCAAAAATTCATTACGCCCTCAACACACAGAAGTCACATTTCAAACATGGTTTATTGATTGAAGATGACGTCCAATTTAAAGCGATTGATCAAGCCTTAGCTTTAGGCTGTTGTCAAATTGGTTGGATGAATCAACTGGCAACGAAAGACATGATTCGAGCAACGCAACAAGCAAATCTGAATATCAGTGTTTGGACTGTCAATGATGTTGACCGAGCAAAAGAATTAAAGGATTTAGGCATCAACGGTTTAATTACCGATTTTCCAAAATTAATGATGCAGCATTTTTAATACTGCATCATTCTTCTGATCATAACTATTCTTAATAACTATGCATACTAGTACTAAAAGGATCACTTACGCTCAAGGACAAGTAACGTCTGACCACGACTATTCTGCATAGTCATCCGTTTACCGTGTATTTGAAACTGCGTGACTGCTTGTAGTGCATCAGACAGTTCGGCCTCTTGTGCTAAGGCAGAATCACAACTGAAGTATCCCGCACGTGCATTCAAATCAATGCTGCGTTTGGTCGTATCAATGCTATAAGTACCCACAATTGCGTTACAACCAGTATTGCCTTGAATCTGTCTAAACTGCGAATTTAACTGCAAGTAAGGGCTGCTATGAAAAAACTTGGCTTTGCTACTTTCGATTTGAACAATTTCCCAACGGACATCTTGCACACCATCGTTGATTTTTTTCACTTGTAGTGGTCGTTCAGCGGCAGAACTGGATGACTTATGAGTCACCGTCGCCTTCGGGTCACTTTGACAACCGGCCATGACAAAAAGTGTACTGAACAGTGCACAATATAGCGTGATTTTGAATGGTTTGAGCTTATTTTTTGGCTTATCTTGCTGATCTTTAAGCATCTATAACACCCCTTCAAAAAGTCATATAACTTCAGTCTTATTATGTTACTGTTTAGTACAATACAACTGTACAATAACAGTGGTTAAATCGGCTTTTACCGTGCTACTATGCTGTACAATTCTAATCCCTTAAAAAAATAAAGGGATTAACCTCAATAATACCTCCCAAGGTTTCAGGAGTGCTGTTGGAGATGAATGCTCCCCTACCCAAAGCCCCAATGAACTGGATCGCGATTTTTGCATTGGTGTTCTTACCAATTGTTGCTGTTATCGCTATTCCGTTATATGCCATAAATCATGATTTTAGTGCTGCTGCATGGATCAGTATGTTTATCTTACTGGGCGTAAGCAGTTTAGGAATCACGGCGGGCTACCACCGCTTATGGGCACATCGTGCTTATGAAGCAACTCTACCATTAAAAATCATTTTAATGCTGATGGGTACTTTTGCAGTTCAAAATAGTATTTTATTTTGGGCTTCAGGCCACCGTACACATCACCGTCATGTTGATGATGTGGATCAAGATCCATACTCAATCAACCGTGGTTTTTGGTATGCACACATTGGTTGGATGCTTCGTGATTATCCGGCAGCAGCACCAAACTATAAAAATGCACCTGACTTATTAAAAGATAAAGTCGTAATGTTCCAAGACAAATATTACATTCCATTAGTGATTGCCGTACACGCAGCCATTTTATTACCAATTGGCTGGGCTGTAGGCGATATGTGGGGCGTATTGTTATTGGGCGGTTTAATGCGATTAATCTTAAGCCATCACGTAACTTTCTTTATTAACTCACTTTGTCATATGTGGGGCAAACGTCCGTACACTGATGAAAATACAGCACGTGACAACTTTGTTCTTGCCATTGCTACTTGGGGTGAGGGTTATCATAACTACCACCACATTTTCCAATACGACTACCGTAATGGTGTGAAATGGTGGCAATATGACCCAACTAAATGGTTAATTTGGACATGTTCTAAATTAGGTTTGGCAAAGAACTTACGCCGTATTCCAAGCTTTAATATTAAAAAAGCTGAGTTGGCAATGAAGTTTAAATATGCTGAACAAGATCTTGCGATTTATGGTCTGAATATGACCGATGACATTGCAACAGCAAAACAACGTATTTCCCAAGAATATGATGCGTTTTCACAAACTTTGAACGACTGGGCAAAATTAAAAGAACAGGAAATTCAAGCCAAGAAAACCGCCGTTGCTGAAAAAATTCATCAAATGGATGACAAACTAAAAGTTGAATTCCAACAAGTTGAGCAACGTCTTTCACATCACCGTGAAACACTGAATCAATTGATGCGTAACTTGAAGAAAAAAACGGTTTAAGCTGTTCTCCTACTTCTTGTTCACACAACAAAGCCTCCTGATGGAGGCTTTGTTCATTTTAAAGCTACAGTTTTCATAGCGCACTTTGCTATAGTAAAACTCATTTCAAATGTATTTTCGCACTTATGCAATTCAATACTCGATATTCGACACTTAGTCCTAAACTGTATCACCACCAACTCCCTTCCCCATTAAAAGGTGCAAAAGCTGGGCATTTTAATGCTGCTTTGGCTGAACAGTTAGAATGGTCGGATAAAGATAAAGCTCAATGGGTAGAGATTTGCAGCGGGCAAAAAACATTTGAGGAATTTGAGCCTCTAGCGATGGTCTATGCTGGTCATCAGTTTGGTCAATGGGCTGGTCAACTTGGTGATGGACGCGGTTTACTGATTGCTCAAATCCTCAATAAGCAAGGTCAAACAATAGACCTCCATCTCAAAGGTGCAGGTTCTACGCCTTATTCACGCATGGGTGATGGCCGTGCAGTGCTACGTTCAGTAGTTCGTGAATATCTTGCAGGACATGCGCTGAACAGCTTAGGTGTTGCATCGAGTAATGCCGTGGGTTTTACCAGCTCTGAGCAAGGTGTGCAGCGTGAAAAACTCGAGCTTGGCGCGATGATGCTACGTACATCAGACTGTCATATTCGTTTGGGACATTTTGAATGGATCAACCAATATCAGGGCGATTTACTGCCTGAATTTACCCAAAAATGTATTGAATGGCATTACCCTGAATGTTTAGATACAGAACAACCCATTTTGGCCTTTGCGACCCAAGTCATTCAGCGTACTGCGGTGATGATTGCCAAATGGCAGCTCATTGGTTTCGCACATGGCGTGATGAATACTGACAATCTGAATATTACTGGTTCAACGCTCGATTTTGGACCTTATGGATTTATGGAGCGCTTCCGTCCAAACTGGATCAACAACCATTCAGATTATCAGGGTCGCTATACCTATCAGCAGCAGCCGAGTATTGGGCATTGGAATTTATGGCAATGGCTGAATAATCTCGTTCCGCTCTGCCCTGCGAATTATGACAAAGAACAATGGAAAGACGATTTAGCCCAATGCTTAGAGCATTTTGAACTGACCTTCTTGGAACATTATAAATTGGGCTTAGCTCAGAAAATGGGTTTGCCAAGTTTCCATCAAGACAGCTTTGACTGCGCCATGGCCTTTTTGCGTATTCTGCAAAGTGAACAGCTGGATTACACGCAAAGCTTTATTCGTCTGCAAAATCATGAATATGAAGCCATTAAAGATGACTGCTTAGACCGCCACGCCTTTGAAGGTTTCTTGGCCCAATATGAAAGTATCCGTGAGCATCAGGACACCGATGCTTTAGATGCTGAAATGGCAAAGGCCAATCCGCATTATATTTTGCGAAATCACATGGCGCAAAAAGCCATTGAACTGGCAGAGCGTAATGATTTTTCAGAAATAGAGCGTTTGTTTACATTGCTCAGTCAGCCCTTTAGCAAACAGCCTGAACTGGAAACAAAAGAAGATTTAGGCCCCTTGCCAAGTGATGTGCCTGAAGTGATGGTGAGCTGTTCATCTTAAACATTTATCCACAAATTCATGCTTCAATCGAAGCAAAATTGTGGATAATTTAGACATTATCCACAATTGAAAAATGGATGGACTGCGAAAGCATTTCATCCTCTAAAAAATAATGACAAGAAAACGTATCACCATTTTTAGTTTCACTACCCTCTTCTGTATTGCGGCCGCCTATCTTGCCTATCAAAAATTTGAAAAATATCTACCTACACCTGCCAATGCACTAGCCTTTCCACAAGAACTAAGCGATGCGCAAATTCAAAAAATTCGCACAGAAACGCCGATCGACAGTATTCAAGTACATAAAGCTGAGCGTTATTTAGAGTTAAAACATCAGGATCAGGTCATTCGGCGTTACCCGATGCGTCTGGGTTTTCAACCGCTTGGACATAAAGTTCAAGAAGGTGATGGCAAAACGCCTGAAGGCAGCTATATGATTGATTGGCGCAATCCGCGAAGCGCATTTTATAAATCTTTGCATATCTCTTACCCCAATGCTGCCGATAAACAGAAGGCTAAAAATCTAGAGGTTTCTGCAGGTGGTGACATTATGATTCATGGTTCGGCGACCAGTTTACAAATGAAAGCTGCACCACAACTGATGACTTATTTCCCACAAAAAGATTGGACTTGGGGCTGTATTGCAGTGCGCAATATTGATATGGATGAAATTTGGCAACTGGTGAATAATGATACAGAGATTCATATTCATCCTTAATATTAAATACAGTCTTTATTTTTTGAGCGATTCTAGATGATTTCATTACACACTGTAGCTGAAAAGACAGCCTTAGACTTGCCTGAAACAACCTGTAGCCAGCCTTTTGGCGAAGGCTGTGATGTGTTTAAAGTGATGGATAAGGTGTTTATGCTGAGTTTTCATTTGGATGGCAAAGCAGCCATTAATTTAAAGGTGCTGCCGGACAATGGCACGATGCTGAGGGATATTTATCCTTTTATTCGCGCAGGCTGGCATATGAATAAGCAGCATTGGATTTCTGTATTTGCAGATAAAGAATTGGAAGAAGAACTTCTGCAGGATTTGGTGCTAAATTCTTATGACTTAGTGGTGTCTAAGCTAAATAAGGGACAACGGCAGAGGATTGAATTGTTGAGGAATATTTAGGTATTCTTTCTCTATCTCATTAAATTTTTTTCAACGAAGATATATTAAAAAGACTGAGAACCGTATCTAGGCTTTTTCATTTCATATAACAGCTATTATGCTAAATGGAGTTTAAAATTGGACGTATGATGCTATAAACGGGCAATCTATGATTCACTCTAAATAAGAGAAAATAATTTTGAAATTAATTAATTATTTACAGCAATTAAACCAAAAATCTTCTGAAGATATATTGTTTGTGGAAGAGCCTTGGACAATTGAAGCAAATACCCAAATTGTTACAGCTGAACGAGATCAAACAGTAATTAATATTAATGGGAAAAGATATACATATTTTTTAGAAATTTTTATAATTAATGAATTATTTGAAGATCTTGACGAAGAAAATATGACCTTCGAAAAAAAGTGCCAACGTATTATTGAATATGCTACTAATGATGCTTAAAGAGATAGAAAGTTTTTCAAAAGTAAAGTGCCTCTAAAATTCATATAGTACACCTTATATAAATTCTTATTTTTTTAATTTATATCAACACCTTAGAAAAAAAATCTTTAGTTTATAAGACGCTCGAAAGATTTTTAAATGAACACTTAAGATATATGCCTATTTCTCAAATATTTATTCAATGGCGATATTTAACGGAACAAAATTAAAACTACTAAACTTCAAAAGGCTCTTCCCTAAGCCTTCATGGTATTAAACCTTCTTTGCTTGAATCACTTTAAACAGCACAAACAACAGTAAAATCCATAGCGGCTGCATCAACACCGACAGCATAAACCCCTGATTCCACATGATGTACAAAATCATCAGCATAAACACCAAAACAAAATAGTTGGTGAACGGTGCAAATAATGCCGGAAACGTAGTTTGAATGCCCTGCTGCTGCATCGCTTTTCTAAACTTCAAATGAATCAGGCTGATCAGCATCCAATTCAGCACCGCAGCGCTCACCACAATATAAATCAAATAACTCAATGCTTTTTCGGGCAAGAAATAATTCAGCAGCACACAGCCAAAAATCAGCAAAGCTGAAAATAAAACCGCCGCAATCGGCGTACCGTGTTTATTCACCTGTTTAAACGCTTTTGGCGCATTGCCCTGTTCTGCCAAGCCCAACAACATACGGCTATTAGCATACATACCGCTATTACAGACAGAAACGGAGGCCGTCAAAATAATAAAGTTTAATAAATGCGCCGCCCAATCAATCCCCATCTGATTAAAAATCATCACAAAAGGACTATGATCCAAACCACCAAGTTTCAACTGATTCCACGGCACCAGCGAAAGCAGTACCGCCAAGGAACAGATATAAAATAAGAACACGCGGATCACGGTCTGATTCACCGCTTTGGGAATATTTTGATCTGGGTTTTCAGTTTCAGCCGCCGCCATGCTAATCAGTTCAATGCCGCCAAAAGCAAACATCATAAAGGCCAGCATGTAGAATAAGCCTTCAAAACCGTGCGGGAAGAAGCCGCCATGTACCCATAAATTGCTAATCGAAGCGGTAGAGTCTGCGCCTGCTGTAAGTAGCAGATACACACCAAAAATAATCATGGCAACAATCGCCACAACCTTAATCATCGACAGCCAAAATTCAGATTCTGCATACAGTTTTACATTGGCTAAATTTGCTAGCGTAATGACCGCAAAAAATACCAGAACTGAAACCCAAGCAGGCACATGCGGCCACCAGTAATTGACATATTTGCCTATCGCAGTCAGCTCGGTCATCACCACTAAAATGTAGAGAATCCAGTAGTTCCAGCCCGTTAAAAAGCCAGCAAACTTACCCCAATACTTAAAAGCAAAATGACTGAATGAACCTGTGACTGGCTCTTGTACAATCATCTCGCCCAGCTGGCGCATAATCAGAAAAGCAATTAAGCCGCCAATCAAATAACCTAAAATAATCGATGGCCCAGCCGACTCAATAATATGCGCAGAACCCAAAAATAGTCCTGTACCAATCGCACCGCCCATGGCGATTAATTGGATATGGCGGTTCTTTAAACGTCGCTGCAGTTTGGGCGTTTCGCTGTTCAAAACAAACTCTCATCATGTATAACCCGGAGAATTGTAAAGGCTTCATGCCTTCGAACCTAGCCCGTTCGCTTTCATCCGCCTATCTTTTCATTCATGCATATTTTTTATTTTGTGTTTAATCAATGAATAATGAGGAAAATTAGGCCTCAAAATAATTGAGCTTTCGAGCTGATCATCCTAAAAATACTACGCTCACTTCAATTATTTGGTCGCATTAAAGGCCTCTGAATATTGAACTTCGCCTTGCGGAGGGCTATCGACAAAGGTGATGGCCTGAAAATATTCTTTCGGTACACCGGCTAAGTTCAGGTCAGGAAAAACTTGAAAGCCAAAACGTGCGTAATAATTAGGATCGCCCAATAAGACACAGCCTGTAGCACCGATATTTTTTAAAGCCTGCAATGCCGCTTGCATCAGCTGTGTGCCAATGCCTAAACCTTGCTTGCTCGGTAAAACTGAAATCGGGCCTAAACCATACCACCCCGCCTCGCCACTCGACAAATGAACCGGTGAAACAGCAACATGCCCCACAATTTTTTGCTGTTCCTCAGCAACCAACGAAAGTGTTAATTGATGATCTTTTCGCAGTTGATTGACAATAAAATGCTCGGTATGACTAGTATGTGCAGCATTTAAAAATGCAGCTTGAGTGACGGCTTCGATCGCTAAAATATCATCCAAGCGCTCATTTCTTATCTTCATGTCCATTTAAAATTCCTCAGCTTCAGCGTCAATAAAAAAAGCGGATAAGTTCACACCGATCCGCTTTCGTCCATTTCATCGAATATCCCTTACTCCTCAGGATATTCAAAACGATAACCCACACCATACACCGCCTGAATCCACTCATGACGGTTGCCAGTTTCTGCTGCATCCGAAATTTTACGGCGTAAGTTTTTAATCAAGGCAACATACACTTGTATCACTTTATTATTCGTAATGAGTTGTATTCAAAAACATAAAAATGTGAAAGGTACCAAAATATAAACACCCCTCGACTGAGAACTTCTACTATCCTTAACTACATCACTATTATTCGATGCACTCAATACCAGAGAAAAGTCATCTACAGTAAAGCTAATAATCAAATCTTAAAAGAATTCACTGGCTCACCATAAATATTGTGCGTATATCTGTGCACCCATACGTTTTGCTTGATTGGTATTGAGTGAATCCGAAATATATTTAAAACCAAAATTTTCATGTTTCACAGAAAGGCCAAATGCATTTGTTTGTGGCTCAAAGTGCACGCCCCACAGCAGCCCTGTATCCCAGTATGCATTCAATTGCCAAAGACTCATATACTCATTCGAGATCGAACTGAGTCCCAAGCGCCATGCCTGCTCTGAGTCATAATTGAAATCAGTATAAATTTTAAAAGGTAACTTTTGCGCATAGGTCTTATCTTTATTAAACTTTCCCTGAATATCAAAACGCGGCCGCTGATCTTGATCATAGCTAATATTATATCGAGTATATGGAGCATCCTGCCAATATAAATATGCCAACGCATCTTGAACATTAATTTTTATGTTCCATCTTTTTGCGATCATACCGCTTAAAGTCGCATCTAAAGCATAGCCATAACCACTGTTCGCCTGCTCATTCCACCCCATTTTCTCTTCTTTTAAAGCAGGCTGGTCATAACTGTAATCAATGCTACCATTCAGCCATTTGACTCGATCCATAAGGGCTTGTTGATCTGTTGTTACCCCCAACGCATTGACATGACCATCAAGATAATGACGACCAATTAACGCAGTTACGCCCGTCTCTAAATTCCAATTAGATGAAAGCGGCCATGTGTATGCTGCCCGTGATCCAACAGTGTCAATATGCTGCGCTTCAAGTCTTAAATCATATTTTGAATTTGCATCAATCGGTAGTTCGTTCTGTATTTGATAATAAAGCTTTGCTGTATCCTCACTAAAATTAAGTACATAGTCATATCGCCAAATCCAGCTAAAATCCCAATTCCCCTGCTTTACACCTAATTGCATTAAACCGTGAGCAAACGCATTTTTTCCCGCTTTAAACTTAGAATCATCCCAATCATCAGTAAATGCATGAATCGAGACAGGCTCACTATAAACATCTGCCTGAACTTGATAGTAGATTGCTTCTTGAGCGTAACTATAAATTGGAAGCAGTAATCCCAATAAAATAAATTTTTTTTTCAACATAGAAAAAAGGGAGGACTTAATCCTCCCTCTCCTTAATATATATTGTTATGGTGCAATTATTTGAACAGTGTTATCCGTAAATTTCGCAGAATATATATTATTCGATGCTTTATTAATTGTACCGTACGTAACAGTGCCGACTTTAATATCGGCAGAACTAAATGTATTAATATTTGCAATTTCTACAAATGCACCATTTGCATGAGATACTTTTGACCAAACAACTGGAGACTCAGCAATTAGATTATCCGCTTTTACGTCTACATTTAATGCATCTTGATCAACAGCGACTTTAAGATTTGCTGTACCTTTTTGATAGTCATTCCGCTTAGCGCTGAGCACTAAACTAAATGGTTTTACTATAGAGCTTGCACCTTTTACTTTGCCAGTCAGCTTGACATTTAAATCAACATTTATAAATGAAGCAGCCGATTCACCATTAGTAATATCGAAGGTTTTTGTCAGATCGTTATTCAACTTAATATTTGCATCTAAGCCTAAATTTTCTGCACCGCTTACAGCTTCACCTTTTAAAATAATCTCATATGGAATAACTTGATTAAATGTCTCAGTACCATTTTTGAATGCAACTCGAACTGCTTTACTTGAAAGTTCAGTTAAAGCCAGCTTCGCGTCTTTAGTGACCAACTCAATATTTGAAAACTTAAATTGAGCAGTTACAGGGACACTCTCACTTCCTGCATCTTCAAGCTGAACTGCAGTGTCATAAACAACCTGAGCGGTACTATTACTATTAAAAGCTAAACTTGACTCTAGTTCATTCGCATTTTTAGCTGTAATTTTACCACCTGAAACAATTTTAAAATCATGCTGTTTTTCTGATGCGCTAAAAGGAGCTTCCAACTTTAAATTATTCACAGTAACGACAGCTTCGTCACCAAAAACATCCTGCCCAGTAAAGGTTTCGCTATCCCAAATGTAGTCCATCCAATATTTGACTAACACGCTTCCAGAAACAGCAATGGAGTTAGGTGTTACACTTATTTTTAGACTATTATTACTTAAAATATAATCAGGATAATATTCTCCATCATACGTCATCTCTGCTTTTAATAAGGCTTCTAACTGAGCTGGTGTATATTCTTTTGTTGAACCTTGAGCGTCTTTCTGCGCTAATGATGCCAAAGTAACAATAAGGTTTGAAGCATTGCTAATATCATTACCTGCATCACTCACTGCATCAAATGCAGGCTCATACTGTGATTGTAAACCTTCAAAACTGTCAAAATACGCAATAATATTGTTTGTGGTACTAATTAACTGTTTTGCCTTTGCCAGATCAGCCGCAGGATTTGATGGATTAGTCGTTTCACCTGAACCACCATTATTCGAAGTCCCATCACTGCTAGATGATCCCCCACCACCACATGCAGTTAAAAGCACGGTACAACTAAGTGCCAATAAAGTTTTTTTTAAAATCATTATTCCCTCTTAAAATTATAAATAAAAAAAAGCCTCTAAAAAATAAAGACTTTTTAATTTTTTTCAATAACAAAAAATTACATTACTCCTCAGGATATTCAAAACGATAACCCACACCATACACCGCCTGAATCCACTCATGGCGGTTGCCCGTTTCCGCCGCATCCGAAATTTTACGGCGTAAGTTTTTAATATGACTGTCAATCACCCGATCCGCCACTTCAAAGCTGTCTGGGTTGATATGATCAAGCAATTGCGCACGTGAATACACTTGCCCGACATGCTCTAAAAACAGCTCCAACAAACGAAACTCGGTTGGGGTCAAACTCAAAGCTTTTTGTTGATACCAAATGCGCTGCTGCGCTTTGTCCATACGGAATAAATCATTCTCTTCTGGCTCTGCTTTTCGCTCCAAGCGACGTAAAACTGCTTGTACACGCGCAACCAATTCTTTCGGGCTAAATGGTTTACAAACATAGTCATCTGCACCCATATTTAGGCCCAATACGCGGTCAATTTCTTCGGTACGCGCAGTCACCATAATAATGGGAAGATCTGACTGTTCACGGACTTTACGGCAAATGGTCAAGCCATCCATACGCGGCACCATCAAATCCAAAATCATTAAACTGGGTTTACGCTGCGTGAAACTCTCATAAGCATCTTGCCCATCATGAAACATGCTGACTTCAAAGCCTGCTGCTTCTAGATAATCCCGCACCAACTGTGCAAGTTCTACTTCATCTTCAACCAACATGATATGTTTCATGCATGCTTCCTTTTATTGTTTCATCTGTTTTGGGAAGGTTAATTTGCAGCGCAAACCACCCAATGGAGAATGATCAAAGCTCAATTCTCCACCTAATGCTCTAGCAATTTTAACTGACAATGCTAAGCCTAATCCTGTTCCACCTGTGGCGCGTGTACGCGAATCATCCACTCGGTAAAAACGTTCACCCAAACGAGCCAATTGCTCATCGGTTAGGCCAAATGGGCTGTCATCAACATATACCGTCCACTGTTGATCATCTTGTTCAGTATGCACATGTACTTCACCACCGGCTTCAGTATAGCGAATACTATTACCTAGCAAGTTGACCATAATCTGTTTAAAACGGTCTATATCTAATTGTAATGTTGAGCCGTCACCTGAAGCGGTAATTTTCAGTTGTGCTTTTTCAAATTTCGGTTTAAAGCTTTCGACTTCCTGCACAATGACATCCCACGGATTAATCGTAGTGAGATAACAATTTAATTGCTGTGCCTCAGCTTGCGCCAAATCAGCCAAATCTTTGGTCAATTTTTTCAGACTACTGACTTGATTCAACATCGAAGCAAAATGTTCAGGCGTTGGTTTGCGGATGCCATCTTGCATCGCTTCAATCTGTGCCTGTAATACTGCTAAAGGTGTTTTTAATTCATGTGAAGTATCCGCCACCCATTGACGACGTGAAGTTTCATGCTGATCTAGAATAACCGCTAATTCATTCAGTTCATTGGACAAATCACCTAATTCATCATTACGATTCACCGCAACTTGATACTGATAATTACCTTTGGTTAATTCACGTGTCCCCATCAACAAACGTTGAATCGGTTTTTTGAAATAGGTCGCTAAAAGCAAAGCTGCAATCAAACTGGCAATAAACGTCAGCGCATAGACCAATAATAAATAGCGCGTTTGCTTACTAAAGAAATTAATACTTAGGGCATCATCTTGTTCTAATACAGGTTTTAACCCGAGATATCCAACAACTTCATTATTCACCATAATTGGCCGATATGAAATTTCCTCATCTGTAGGCTCACCCACCACAAACTGACGGTTTGCATCATATAAAGATAAGCGTGAACTTAGCCCCAATCGATCTGGCATCGAAATAAACTGCTTTTTGGTCGTTGCAGGTCTTTCAACAACTTGTGACTGCGTAGATTGATTTTCCTTTTTTTGTTCCGCAGAGCGGTACATATTTTGATTTGAACTTAATGGAAACTTTAAGCCTTCAAAAGGTTGAAATGCTGAAGGTAAATTCTTTTCGAGCCAATAAAGTTCTTGGGCTTTTTCTTCCGCAGTTTGTCTAGGATCAGCCAACATCGCTGTAGAATTTACTAAATTATGATCCTGAAAATAGCGCTGTTGCAGCGCAATGTCATATTGACGACGTAACCACCAGCGTGACAAACGGTCATAATCATCAGGTGCTGCCTTACCTTCAATTTGCAGAATTTGCGCCTGAATCGCATTGCCCCAATCGTGATACAGCGCATAGACATCGGCTAAATTTTCGATGACATGATCGAGTTTTTCCATCTCAACATCTGCAACATACTTAGTGAAATTACGCTGCATGTTCCAATGCAACACACCTAAACTGACTGTCGTAATGACGAGCGTCGTCAACAACACAGTAAGAAATAAGCGTAAGGCAATCGGGACACGACGGATTTTCAAAAGAGAACTCTCATTTTTCTTCTATATTCATTATTGTAACGAACAGCGAAGTAAAAAACTCTCCATTGTTTCTACATCTTTATTATTTAATCTTTAACCATCAAGTAAACACATGATCTACTGGTGAAAGACAATGAATAATATGACAAAAATGGCTTTAGTCGGTGCAAGCGTATTGAGCATGGGCGCATTAACAGCATGCCAATCAACATCTACACCAAAAGATGCTGAACATGGTCGTATGATGAAACAACATCACGGTGATCAAGATCGCCGTATGTCTCCAGAACAACGTGAGCATTTTAAAAAAATGCGTATTGAACAGCGTCAAGTCTTTGCAGAAATGCAAAAAGCTTGTGATGGTAAAGCTGTTGGCAGCGCAGTACAGGTTAAAGCCGGTGACAAAGCGATTGATGGCACATGTACCATGACGTTCAATGCTGATCGCAAAGCCATGAAGCAAGAAATGAAAAATGCACGTGGCGAACATAAACCAATGCGGGGCGGTGAGCACCGTCCAATGCGTGGAGACATGCGTGGTCAGATGCAACGCGGTGAGCCATTGACTGATGCAAAACGTGCAGAGCTGACTAAACAGTTTGATCAGCGTTTAGCAGAACGCCAAGCCAAACAACAAGCGATTCTGAAAGCATGCCAAGGCAAAACCGATGGCAGCGCGGTTGCGATTAAAGTTGGCGAACAGCAGATCAATGGTCAATGTAAAGTGCGTTTCCAACCCAAAGCCCCTGTTGCACCAACAACTGCACCTGTAAAATAAGCATTCACAACTGATCTATTCATTTCTCAGAAAAAAGGCACTCATAAGAGTGCCTTTTTGTTGGACATATATTTTTACGCTTTTTGACTATTTGTGTCATTCATTTTCATCTAAAAGCGTTTACACTCAATACACTTAGCATTTTCAAGGGATATTTCTTTGACTTTACAGTCACTAACTTATACACCTCAAATGCTTGTACCCAATAAGAAGATGTTGCACGATTAGAACCATTCCAATACGTGTCATTGAAGACACGTTCAAATGTTTATTTAGGATTACTAACGCTGGTAGAAACCAGTATTGAGGAAAACGATATGCCACAATACAAAGCGCCCTTACGTGATATGCAATTTGTTCTGCATGAACTTTTAAAAGCAGAAGATCACTATGCACAACTGCCTGCATTTTCTGACACCGTAAGTCGTGAGTTGGTTGACCAATATCTAGAAGCTGCTGCTGACTTCTGTGAAAATGAACTTTCTCCTCTTAACCAAGTCGGCGACCGTGAAGGTTGTACTTGGAATGATGGCGTTGTAACAACACCAACTGGTTTTAAAGAAGCGTATCAAAAATATATCGAACTTGGTTTCCCATCTTTGTCTGCTGAAGAACAGTATGGCGGTCAAGGTCTACCTGTTTCACTAGGTAACATCATTTCTGAAATGGTGGGTACGTCGAACTGGGCTTGGGGTATGTATCCTGGTCTATCTCATGGTGCTGTACGTACTTTAGAACACCACGGTTCACAAGAACAAAAAGACGCTTACCTGCCTAAACTTGTTTCAGGTGAATGGACAGGTACCATGTGCTTAACAGAATCTCATGCAGGTTCTGACTTAGGTATTATCCGTTCTAAAGCTGAGCCGCAAGCGGATGGCAGCTATGCAATTTCTGGCGAGAAAATCTTTATCTCTGCTGGTGAACACGACATGGCTGAAAACATCATCCACATCGTACTTGCTCGTCTTCCTGGTGCACCAAAAGGCACGAAAGGTATTTCATTATTCATCGTTCCTAAGTTCAACCTCAATGCTGACGGCACTGTAGGAGAACGCAACGCAGTACGTTGTGGTTCGATTGAACACAAAATGGGTATCCATGGTAACGCGACTTGTGTCATCAACTTTGATAACGCAAAAGGCTTCTTGATTGGTCCTGAAAACCGCGGTCTAAACTGCATGTTCACATTCATGAACACTGCACGTATCGGTACTGCTGTACAAGGTCTTTCAGCTTCTGAAGGCGCTTTCCAAGGTGCGCTTGCTTATGCAAAAGACCGTTTGGCAATGCGTTCACTTTCAGGCCCTAAAGCACCTGAAAAAGAAGCAGATCCAATTATCGTTCACCCTGCTGTACGCAACATGCTCATGACGCAAAAATCATTTGCTGAAGCTGGTCGTGCTCTGGTTTACTTATTGTCTTTCCATGCCGATATCGTGGAACAAGGTGCAACTGAAGAAGAACGTAAGTTCTCTGACAACATCTTGTCATTATTAACTCCAATTGCTAAAGCATTCTTAACTGAAACGGGTTCTGAATCTGCAAAACATGGTGTTCAAGTATTTGGTGGCCACGGCTTCATTTCAGAACACGGTATGGAACAAATCGTACGTGATACACGTATTTCATGCTTGTACGAAGGTACGACTGAAATTCAAGCGATTGACTTGTTAGGTCGTAAAGTTTTAGGTACGCAAGGTGCAATGTTGAAAGACTTCACCAAGATCATCCATAAATTTGTTGAAGCTAACAAAGACAACGCTGCCATGAAAGAATTTGTTGAGCCGCTTGCTGCGCTAAACAAAGAATGGGGCGACTTAACTATGCAGATTGGTATGAAAGCAATGCAAAACCCTGAAGAAGTAGGTGCTGCTGCAGTCGATTACCTCTACTTCTCTGGTTATGTAACGCTTGCTTATTTATGGGCTCGCATGGCGCTAGTTGCACAAGAAACTTTAGCTGCAGGAACAACAGATATTGATTTCTACAATGCAAAAGTAACGACTGCTCGCTTCTACTTCAAGAAAATCTTACCGCGCGTTCGCTCTCATGTAGAAGTGATCGCAGGTGGCCTAGATCCTCTTATGGCATTGGATGCAGAACACTTTGCATTCTAATGTGAATATCTAAAACATATTCAAAAAATTGTACTCTTGAGTGCAGAAATAGAGAAAGGACGGTCATAGCATTGGCAGTCCTTTTTCTTTATAAATAGTCCCATAATTTTACTTTGGTCAATTTTCTCCACGCTTTGTGTCGATACAAATTGCCCCAAGTCCATAGATTCAAACAATAAACAGGTGAACGAACATGCCAATTTATAATGCACCGCTTGCAGATATGAAATTCATCTTAAATGATGTTTTTAAAGCAGAACAATTCTGGCAAAACAACGAAAATCTTGCTCACGTTGATGCTGCAACTGCAGAAGCCATTCTTGAAGAAATGGCAAAATTTGCGCAAAACGTCACTCATCCTTTAAACCGCACAGGTGATGAAGAAGGCGCAACCTATAGCAATGGCAATGTCACGACTCCTGCTGGTTTCAAAGAAGCATTTAAACAATATGCAGAAGGCGGCTGGATTGGTCTAGGCGCAGATGAAGAATGGGGCGGTCAAGGCATGCCGAAAATGCTGACTGTTCTGTCTGATGAAATGCTGTTTGCAACTAACCCATCATTCATGCTCTACCCGCTTCTTTCTGTAGGTGCAGGCATGGCGTTAAACAGCTATGCATCACAAGAGCAAAAAGAAACTTATTTGCCAAAAATGTACACAGGTGAATGGTCAGGCACGATGTGCTTAACTGAGCCGCATGCAGGTACAGACTTAGGCATTATTAAAACTAAAGCTGAACGTAATGAAGACGGTACTTATAACATTACAGGTACGAAAATTTTCATCACTGGCGGTGACCACGACCTTTCTGAAAATATCATTCACTTAGTTTTAGCGAAAACGCCGGATGCGCCTGCGGGCTCACGCGGTATTTCACTATTCATCGTACCTAAATTCTTGGTAAATACAGACGGTTCTCTAGGTGAGCGCAATGCTGCAGGCCCTGGTTCTATTGAACATAAAATGGGGATCAAAGCATCTGCAACATGTGTGATGAACTTTGACGGCGCGAAAGGCTACCTCGTTGGTAAAGAGAACGAAGGTCTTGCTGCGATGTTCGTGATGATGAACTACGAACGTCTGTCTATGGGTATTCAAGGCCTAGGTGCTTCTGAATTTGCTTATCAAAATGCAGCGCAATATGCGACTGATCGTTTACAAGGCCGTAGCGCTTCTGGCGTTCAATCGCCTGCAAAACCTGCAGACAGCATCTTAGTTCATGGTGATGTACGTCGTATGTTGCTAAATGCACGTGCCAACAATGAAGCATCTCGTGCATTTGCGGTTTATGTCGGTCAACAATTAGACATTACCAAGTTCTCTACGGATCCAGAAGCAGTCAAAGCAGCCAATAATCGTGTTGCGCTGTTAACACCTATTGCTAAAGCGTATTTAACAGATACAGCTTTTCAAGCAACACTCGATGCCCAAATGGTGTTTGGTGGTCATGGCTTCATTCGTGAATGGGGTATGGAACAATGTATCCGTGACCTCCGTATTGCACAGATTTACGAAGGGACCAACGGTGTTCAATCGCAAGACTTAATTGGTCGTAAAACCATTAAGTGCAATGGTGAATTCATTGCTGAATATATCCAAGAAATCCGTGATTTTGCCAATAACTTAGATGCCAGCTTGAACTACATCAAAGATGCAACATTAGATGCAGCAGCTGAAGTTGAAGCTGTGACTCAATATGTACTTGAAGCTGCTCGTGAAAACATTGAGTTCCCGAACTCAGCAGCAGTTGATTACCTACATGCTGTAGGCCTACTCAGCTTTGCCTATATGTTTGCCCGCATTGCAGATGCAGCAAAAGACAAAGATGGCGAGTTCTACCAAAACAAACTTGCACTGACTCTTTACTTCACGCAGCGTATTTTGCCTGAATTGGCATTACGCATTGCTAAAGTAAAAGCAGGTTCTGAAGTGATCATGAACTTCTCTGAAGATTACTTTACCAACCAAGCTTAATTAGCTACACAAAATCAAAAATGCCCGATTTATCGGGCATTTTTTTATTTATTTACTGCTTTTATTTATAACCACCGAGTGTCACTTTTTTCAAAAAATCACAAGCATATTTACTTATTCTTAATCTCATAATTCCATTCGATATGTAAAACAAGGATGGAGCTGATCGTCTAGCATTGGAAATGTAGCCCAATGCGTTTTATCTTTATCTAATTTAAATCCGGCCTTATTTAAGACATTTTGTGATGCTAGATGTTCCTCAGCACAAAACGATGAAACAACCTTCGTGACATGATTCTGCTTTAAATACTTAATTACCCCAATTAAGGCCTCAGTCATATAACCACAACCATGAAAATTCACCCCTAACCCAAAATGTATTTCCCCATGGTTTTCTTGATTGAAGAAATACAGTAAGCCCATCGCTAACTGCGTATTCTTATCACTAATCACCCATGCAAAATCAGGATTGTGTATCGACCAATAATGATCTGCCCACTTTTCTAAAACACTCTTGGTCTGTTGAATCGTTACATGTGGCAACCGCTGCAGATAACGAGTTGCTTGTATATTCGAAAAATATGTATCAAATAATGAAACTTCATCTCCTAACTGATACTTTCTCAGGCATAAACGTTCAGTTTCAACCATATTGAGCATGATTCTTTAGTCTGTTATTTCATGGGATAAAATTTTTTGATTGACTCCGCCATTTCAGCATTTGACCTTTTCAAAGCTTTTGCCACATTCATCACATCTACAGCACTTCGGTTTTGACTGACTTTAAATTTACCGATCATCGACTGAATATCGATTTCAATCGCTACAATTTTTTCCAATTGCTCCGCAATAAAATCATTAGGCGCATCGCCCATTTTCCACGGCATTGGCTGATTAGCTTCATGCATTCGTGTCAACCTTGCCAACACACCCCTTAAATATTTGTCGTCGTCAAGTTTAAGAATTTCACCTTTTACATGCACCACACGGTAATTCCATGTCGGAACGACACGATGATGCTCTTGCTTTCCTTCATACCAATTTGGCGAAATATAAGCATCTTCAGCCTGAAAAATAACATAGACATGTGCTGACTGATTCAATATTTCAAACATTGGATTGGCTTTGGCAATGTGCCCACGTAATACACCAAACCCACCCTGCTGCATTTCATACTCTAAAGGCAGATGATTCACCTCAAGTGTACCATCGGCAGCTGTCATAACCACCGTTGCAAGCGGGTATTGCTGAATGAGTTCGACTAAATCATCCAATTGATCATGCTTAAAATGTGTAGGTAAATACATCTTGTTATTCGGTTAGATCAACAAAAATTAAGCTTCAACTTAACATTAAAATCAGATATTTATCTAAAATTTTTTTTTGTCATATTCCTTTAATGTGCATGAAATTTGCTTGGTATTTAATGAACATTCAAGTGATATACACAGGAGGAAAAAGATGACACACCGTGATCCCAAAGTAGAAAAAGTTGAAGCCCTCCTTGACCGTTTTGGCAATCTTGCAGTGGAAGGTTTCCACTACATCGCTTTATTTGTGATTGGCTGTATGATCATTTGGTCTGCGGGCCATACTATTTTTGAAATTATTACGATTAAACAGTTCGCCACAATTGATGATATTTTGCTGTTATTTATCTATCTTGAACTGGGAGCCATGGTCGGAATTTACTTCAAGACCAACCATATGCCTGTACGCTTTTTAATTTATATTGCTATTACTGCCCTAACCCGCTTGCTCATTGCGGATATTCAACATGACCATAAAGCAGATATGGGCTTGGTCATTACCACAGGTTCGATTCTAATTTTAGCTGTGGCCATTTTGATTGTGCGCTATGCCTCTTGGACTTATCCATCGGTGATCCGCGATAAGCATTCAGAGAAACCGCTGCCTGAAGGTAAAACCCCGCGCCCGCAAGATGATGAATTGGCTTAAACACTAAATCGTTCCCTCTCCTTTTAGGAGACGAGTAGCACTGCTACGCAAGGGAGAGGTTATAAACCTTATCTATTTGGCACCAATACATAGCGACCATTTTCAAAAATCCAGTACATTCCATTGGGTGGTGCTGGTAAACCTAAACGCTGCCAATCACTGATAAAAGTATAGGTTGAACTCGAAATACTCGCGCTGGCAGGATCACCATTCACCCAGCTATAACTTTGTGAATTTTGGATAATCGTAGTCGGTGCTTGATATTGAATACTTATGCCATTTTGCACCTGTGGTGGATATGGACGGTTTGGATAATTGGGATATTGAGGGCGATGAGGATAGTTCGGGTAATGCTGCGGGTAATTGGGAGCATGCTGTGGATAGCTTTGACCATGTTGGGGATAACCAGGCCGATTCATAGCAGGTGGACGCTTAGTGGTATCCACACCTTGATAGTTTGACCATTTGTTTTCCGCAAAAGTACTGGCTGAAGTCATTATCAGCATCACACCTGCCATTGCATAGAATAATGTTGCTTTCACTCAAGCTCTCCTTCACGGTATATAGATTAAGTATAGAACCCATTTTAGGAGAAAAAATGAATAAAAATCCATCAAATGCAAGAATTTGTTAATTTTCCGACCAAGCTGATCGCACCTTCAAGCTAGCCTGTTTTTCATTGGATTGTGCTAAGATTGATTTTATTTCGTAGTGGATCAAATGCTGTGTCTGAATTAAGTTTTGACCGACTTCATCAATTTTTTTCGAAAGTACCAAGTATCCAAGAAGCCTTAATCGACTCCTACGGCACCGATGGCAAAAATGCGTGGTGGTTCAAATTTCAAATTAATGTAGATCACCCTTTAGCATGGCAAACCGTTCAAGAATTGGGTCATGTATTGAACTATATTTCTAAAAATGAACGCTTACCGACTCAATTTTTACCGGTTTCTCCTCCACCATATATGAATGGCGAAGCAAAACAATTCTTGTCTTGGGTGATTCAATGTAACCATGCTGACTTTCCACCAGACGTAATTTGCGACTGGTTAGAAGCTCGTTTACCTCAACCGGTAGAAGATGCAGATAAATGGAAAATCAAAACGGATATTAAAGAATTAGATCAAATGTCAGATAAAGATTTGGATACTTTAGTTCCGCCAAATCCTGAGCCGAAGAATTAATAATTACTGAATAGACCTCTCCCTTGCGTAGCAGTGCTACTCATCTTCTGAAATGAGAGGGAATTCCTTCCCCCTTTGGGGGGGAAGGTTAGGATGAGGGGAAAATTAAAAAGTAGACAATCCACTCCATTCCATAAAGCGATACATCGCGTATTTCAAGGTCGATTCATCTGCATATTTACTATAATCGACACTCATTTGTTTACCATCTAGATTTAACCAAGCTGTATTAAAGTACTGTGATGCATCTTTAAAAACTTGAGCATCGTTCAAACCAATCACACGTAAATCTGTTTCTAAATTATAGTTTTTCAAGTTACGCGCGGTGAAATTTGCCGAACCTAAAATCATATCGGCTTGATAAGCAGTACGTTTTAAAATCATCTTGCTATGACATTGTTCACCTTGGGTATTACACCAACGTACATCAATGCCAGCATCATGTAATTCAGATGCCACAGGTCGATTTGGAATGCCATTTTTGGTGCGTCCAAAAGCATCTTTATTCGGATCAAGTAATACACGCACTTTCACACCACGTTCATGAGCAGCAATTAGTGCTTTAATAATTTTACGTTCAGATAAATAGAACATGGCAATATCAATTTCTGTACCCGATTTTTGTGCCGTATTAATCATATCTAATACGCCATCATAAATGGCTTTTTCAGTCAGCACCTGTACTTGAGGCTCAGTTTTCGCAGCTTCAACATCTTTAATCACCACAAAAGGTATATTGCCTTTCGACATCATGCCGACTGCTTGCTCGGTTTTTAATAGGTCAATTGCAGTCATTCCCTTCACAGTCAGAGCAACATTCGAATGTCGTGAACTTCCATCGTGCGGGTTCATTGAGGTCACAAGACCTTTCCAGCCATCGATGGTATCTACCACCAAAGTTTTTCGGTGATTCGCTTTAAAGTTAAACAGATCCATATAGCTGCGAATCGTCACTTTTTCCGTACCTAATGGATTCGGTAACCAACCTTTTTGTGGGTTATTGCCAATATCTTGACAACATATGTACCAAAAACCTGACCATGCTGGGTTGGATGCACGAAGCGGTACCAAATTGGTTTCGATTAACTCAATTCCACCTTGACGCAATTGACGATAATGTTCCGGTTGAATGCCGCCATAGACGGAGTTCACTGGATCAGTAATGACAAAAATTTCAACTTGTGGTGATAATCGACGCTTAATAATCAGCGCATCAGTTAATTCTTGCGTAAGCTGCTCATGTTCAAGTTGAGAGTCGCCCACTTGCTGATTAAACAAGAACATATCCATCACAATGGTGGATTGCGCTTCCTCAATCATTTTTAGCATTTCTTTAAAAATACGATGCTCTTGTTGCTGCTTACCTTGCGCATCAATATAAGTCTGATCCGTTAAAAAATTGACTTGTGTATGACGTAACTTACCGGTGTAATCCAGCCCTTCGGGTAATGGCTTCAAAGTGTGATAACTCGCTGAAGCTAAATACCCTAAAGCCAATAATCCAATCACTACACTGACATAGCGGCGACGTGACCAATTCAGTTTGTTATGTATTCGTTGAATAATGCGCATAAGAAAAAACCTAGTCCAATACGCTCAGACTAGGTTCTATTCATTGATTTTTCAAGAGGATTTCTGTGACTTCAGCTTGATTAGAACACCTTACTCAGTCACATTTAGCTTAAAAACCAAATTCTAGCCCCACAGTAAAATTGCGTCCTACTTGTGGAATATTGGCTAAGAATGAACTGTGTGAATAAACATCTTCATCCAATAAGTTGTTGGCTTTGAAGTACACACGGTAATCATTACGGTCTTTTAACTGACCGCTATAAGCGACACCTAAATTAACCATGTTATAACCGTCAGTTTCTTGTTCATACGCCGTGATTTTATCTTGCTTAAAGACATGTGCATATTCTGCCTGGCCTGACCAACCATCCGCAAAGTCGACATCAACTTTCGTGCCTAAACGGCCAGCTGGTACGCGTGGTGCATTTTCACCATCAATTTTGCCACGTACATAGTCACCAAATACACCCAACTTATAAGTGTCATTCAGTGCATAAGTCGCTTCTGCTTCTGCACCATAGAAACGGGCTTTGTCTTGGGTGTACTGGACACCACGTAAATTGCCTTTTTGCGCAACAGTTGCGCCGTAAATATAATCATCAAACCAGTTGTGATAAACATGGGCATGATAATCGAGCTTATCTCCTTCATAATGGAAACCAAGCTCTAAGTTGTTTGAAGTTTCCTTATCAATATTCGGATTACCGACTTCAAAGGTATTGGTCGCAAAGTGCATTCCATCAGCATACAACTCCTGTGCCAACGGTAAACGTTCTTGATGAGAACCCACAATAGAAAGTTTATAGTTCGGTACAAACTCCCAGTTCGCTGCGGCTGATGCAGAGTAAGCAGTACCAGAATAATTCTTTTGTTCTGCATCAACATCAATGGTTTGATGATCGATACGCGCACCGACTTCAAGATGCACATCACCCACTTGTTTATGCTCTAAAGCAAACAGGCTGTATTTTTTGGTATTCGTATCGGCCATGAGAATATCGTGATCATGTCCTTCATGTGCAGCATGATGTTCACTATGATCGTGGCCTTCATCATCATGCTCATCGTGACCATGACCTTCTCCGCCAGCCAAATCAATTTTTTGCTGACTAAACTGGGTACCGATCACCCCTTCCCAACCAGCAACAGGAACATGCACCAGTTCTAAACGTGCATCATAACCACGGCTTTTGAAGTTGCTGACCACCTCATTCTCTTCGAGTTCATCATGCTCATAATCGGTAAAGCTGGCATGGGCACGCAATTTTTCAAAACCGGCAAATGGTTGATCCAGCTCGGTTCGCAAATCATAACGCTCGGATTTTAAATCCACCCATGGTCCACCAGCATGATCGTGTTCATCTTCATGATCTGGATCTGGTTTTGGACAATGAAAATGATCGCTGTGTAACTCACATCCATGATATTCATGACTATGCCCCGGCAAGCCATATTCATCCTGACGATTGCTATAAGACAGGCCGACAAAACCACGATCATGAATCCATGAACCACCAATATTCACAGTCTGACCTTCCGAGAAGGTATTCCCTACGCGACGTTCTTTTTCCAATTCACCATCATGATCATGAAAATAATCCGGTGCAATATAGTCATTGGCTTTGCGCTTAGAACCTTCTACACGTAAAGCAAAGTTTTCACCAATGCCTGCTGTCACACCTGCACTTGCCAGCTTTTCATCGCTGCCTGAGTTATAACGTAGCCCAACCTGCCCCTCTAAACCATTTTCAGGCATCTGCGTTGGAATTTTTTGATCGGTGACATTCACCAACCCACCAACCGTCCCAGCTGCATACAATAAAGTGGATGGCCCACGAATCACTTCAACTTGTTTGGCTAAAATTGGATCAACCGTCACTGCATGGTCAGGGGATAAAGTTGAAACATCTGCTGTTTCAGATGCATGCTCCAACACTTTGACACGTGGCCCATCTTGCCCACGTATTACAGGTCGACTTGAGCCTGCACCAAACTGATTTGAATACACTCCAGGTTGTCCGGCAATGGCATCACCAATAGTGACTCCACCTTGTGCCAAATCTTTATGCTTAATAATGTTATCTGCAACCGCAAAATCTGCGGCACTTTGATTTAAAGGATGAACCTGAACATTAATCGCCTCTAAAGTTTGTACCTGTTGTTGCTGATCATCAGCATAAATATTGGGTGCAATCACTGCAAAAATTGAGATTATGATTAAATTCTTATGAAAGGACATTTGGAGAGACTCAAATCTGGCTAATTTTGAATAATGTTATAATATAACATTTCATTGTTTTTGCAATAAAAAACAATTGAACATCTTCAAATCAGTTACACTGCGCTATACACAACCTTGTATTTATTGATAAATTTATTCGAATTCAATGCCTTTCACTCTTTCTCATGCCGTGTTAGCCCCACCGATTTCTAAACTGACTGGAAACCGGTTGCCGATTGCTGCTCTCGCGATTGGTACCATGGTGCCGGATTTATTTCGCTTATTTACCAATGCTGATTACGCCGGCTCACATCAGTGGTCAGGTTTCATTTTTCCCAATTTAATACTCGGATTGATCTTCTGTTTCATTTGGTACGCTATTTATCGTCCTGTGATATTCGCTTTTTTTGGTTTAAATAAACCGTTAAACATTGATGGCGTAAATCGCTTTTGCGGTTTTATCATAAGCATCATCCTCGCATTGCTGATTGGTACAGCCACGCATATTATTTGGGATGGTCTCACACATGTGGATTTCCGTACGTTTGCCTTTAAAGACACCTTGATGCAACCCATTTCCTTTTTTGACAGAAATTATCCTTTACACCGAGTTTTGCAAATTGGTCTGTCTGCCTTAGCCCTGCCTGTATTGGCATGGATGATCTATCGTCATCACATACAATATCGCAGTACAGCCAATGTGCATAAGAGTATTAAAATTTATGTATATAGCTTATTTACAGTGTCACTTCTCACTGGTGTCATGAGTTATTTTTATTTTGCAGATAGTGTTTATTCAGATGCTTTTGTACATGACTTATATGCCTACATCGGAAAGTCGATTAATTATTTTTTTCGCGCATTCTTAAGTACTTTTAGTCTTGGATGTCTTATTTTCCTTTTATTAAAAGTAACAACGAATATTTTTTCAAAAACAAACTCATAAATCGTTTCAGAATCTCTCAATGCAAGGATTTTTGTTCTATAAAGCCGAAGTCCTTGTGACAAAATAGCCAAAAAGAGGCATAATCCTCTATTCGAATAAAAGCGGTGCGCTGTTTACGCATTCGCTGACCTTAACCCATATAGTTGGATTTCTAACGCTATGATGCGAACTCATTACTGCGGTTCTTTAACCGAAGCTCAAATTGACCAAACCGTTACATTATGCGGTTGGGTACATCGTCGCCGTGACCACGGTGGTGTAATCTTCCTTGACATGCGTGACCGTGACGGTCTTGTTCAAGTGGTTATTGACCCAGATACTCCAGAAGCTTTCGCAACTGCAGACAAATCACGTTCAGAATTCGTATTAAAAATTACAGGCCGTGTACGTCGTCGTTACGAAGGTACTGAAAACGCGAATATCGTGAGTGGTCAAATTGAAGTACTTGGTAAAGAAATTGAAGTTCTTGCTGCTTCTGAGACTCCTCCATTCCCATTGAATGACGAAAATACCAACATTTCTGAAGAAGTACGTTTGAAATATCGTTTCCTTGATATTCGTCGTCCAGAAATGTTAGATCGTCTACGTTTCCGTTCTAAATTAACCAACCTTATTCGTAACTATTTTGAAGAAAATGGTTTCTTAGACGTTGAAACTCCGATTTTGACTCGTGCTACGCCTGAAGGCGCACGTGACTATTTAGTGCCAAGTCGTGTTTCTAACGGTAGCTTCTACGCACTTCCACAATCTCCACAGCTATTTAAACAGTTGTTGATGGTTGGCGGTATTGATCGTTACTACCAAATTGCTAAATGTTTCCGTGATGAAGACTTACGTGCTGACCGTCAGCCTGAATTCACACAAATCGACGTTGAAACATCGTTCATGAGTGACGATGACATCATGGATTTAATGGAACGTTTAACCGTTAAGATGTTCAAAGAACTTCTAAACGTTGAATTCGACAAATTCCCTCGTATGACTTATGCAGATGCAATGCGTGACTATGCATCTGACAAACCAGATATGCGTATTCCTTTGAAACTTGTTGACGTTGCAGACATGATGCAAGACGTTGAGTTCAAAGTATTCGCTGGTCCTGCTAAAGATCCTAAAGGCCGTATTGTTGCGCTTCGCGTACCAGGTGCTGGCGCGCTTCCACGTAGCCAAATCGACGAATACACTAAATTCGTAGGTATCTACGGTGCAAAAGGCTTGGCTTACATCAAAGTCAACGAGCTTGAAAAAGGCATTGAAGGTCTTCAATCTCCAATCGTTAAATTCATCGAGCCAATCGTGCTTGATCTATTGAAACGTGTTGGCGCTGAAAATGGCGATATCGTATTCTTTGGTGCAGACAAAGCAAAAGTTGTAAATGATGCAATGGGTGCTTTACGTATTAAAGTCGGTCATGACATGAAGCTTGCAACTTGCGAGTGGGCTCCACTTTGGGTTGTTGACTTCCCAATGTTCGAAGAAACTGATGACGGCAAATGGACTTCTGTTCACCACCCATTCACGCTGCCAAAATCAAGCGTTGAAGAAGTGAAAAACAACCCAGGTGCTGCATTGTCTGTTGCTTACGATATGGTATTGAACGGTACTGAAATCGGTGGTGGTTCACTGCGTATCTTCAACCTAGAAATGCAAAAAGCGATCTTTGAAGCGCTTGGTATTGGTGAAGAAGAAGCAGAAGAGAAATTCAGCTTCTTGCTTAACGCGTTGAAATTCGGTGCGCCTCCTCACGGTGGTTTGGCATTCGGTCTTGACCGTCTAGTGATGTTGATGACTGGTGCATCTTCAATCCGTGACGTGATTGCATTCCCGAAAACTAAAACTGCGGAATGTCCTTTAACTCAAGCGCCTGCGCCAGTTGAAGCGAACCAATTACGTGACCTTGGTATTCGTTTACGCGAAAAACCAAAAGCCGAAGAGTCTAAATAATCTTACATTTTAAGATTTAGATTTTAAAGTTTAAAAAACCCTGCTTAGTGCAGGGTTTTTTATTTCGACCAACAAAAGATCGTTGAAAACCTACAAAACATAAATTAAAGATTTGATTGACTTTGCTAATATCAAAACGCTTCAACTACGTTATGATGTTGCACCACATCCTTTGAGCGATGGACAGCTCAATTTTCGACTTCCAATTATTTTGTTTTTAGATTCAGATCTTTTTGTACTTTTCACTGAATAAGTCCGGTCTCTTGGCAAAATTTATTTTATCCCATGCTGTCAATTTTGAGACCTTGTGATTCATGTACTTTATATTCAAAATCATCGCGCTATTGCCACTTTGGCTGTTACAAAACTTGGCCTTGATGATCGCGTTTATTCTTAATCTATTTAATTCATCGATCAAACGTATCACTAGCATCAACATTCAACTGGCCTACCCAGATTTGTCAGAGACTGCGCAGAGACAGCTCGTCAGTCAAAGTATCCGCAGCCAATGCCTGACCTATATTGAATTTATTAAATGTTGGGGGATGCCGCCAAGTTATAGCCTGAGCTTATTGAAAAACATTTATGGTGAAAATATCCTCACGGAAGCACTGGCAAATAAAAAAGGTGTCATTGTTGTGGTTCCGCATTTTGGCTGTTGGGAACTACTCAATGCATGGCTGAACTTGTATACAGAACCGATGATTATGTATAAACCGAATAAAAATAAAGGGATTAATCGGTATCTATTAGAAGCACGAGAGAAGTTTAATGCAACCTTAGTCCCGACAGATGAAACTGGGATCCGTGCCATATTTAAACATTTGAAACAAGGCGGCTTAACAGTGATTTTACCTGATCATTTACCGAAGCCTTCAGGCGGTATTTATTCCAATTTTTTTGGGCAAAATACTTTATCGATCACACTTGTTTCAAAACTTGCTGCAAAAACCCAATGCAATGTCATTGGATTAAGTTGTATCCGACAACCTAACCTACAGTACTTTGATGTGCATTGCCAAACCTTATCAAACGAGATTTTATCTAAAGACTTACAATGTTCTGTCGACACGCTCAACATTGCCATGCAAGACATCATTAACCAAGCACCAGAACAGTATATCTGGTCTTACAAACGCTTTCGTGTGTGCTTTGGTAACATCAATATGTACCGTAAATAAGGTGATCTAAGTAAAACTAGGCATTAACATTTCTATATCACTGGCTTGGATTAATCTTATTCAATTGAGATCAATTATCGACAGTGGCATAATAGCTACAATTTCCACTTTAAGTGATTCTCCTATGGCTATGCGTCCTGAAGTCCGTCGTCGTGCAATCGTATTGATTGTTTTTTCTGTCGTACAATGGCTATTCATGCGCTATATTTTGGCCAACGAATTATTCAACTTAACCACCTATAATCGAATCGTTTTATTCTGTGTCAGCAGCCTTGCAGGTGCATTATTAATCTTTGTCGGTTTGATTTATATGGTGTTGAAAGGTAATGCGGATAAAGAATAATTTAAATTAGGCTACTCATTCAAAATAATGGTATTACACTTGAACTTGACATATTTACGACTAATTAAAAAAGCTCCCAAATTCTTTAAAAAACTTGGGTTAAATTCTTTAGAAAAATCAGCTCAAAAATACTATCAAAAGTCGTTACTTCAATATTTATATGAACAGAATGGATACCTATTTGTAGACGCTATAAATCAGTCTACAAACTCATCTTCCGATATAGTCTGGGTATGTTGGCTCCAAGGTATAGAAAGTGCCCCTCCACTTGTCAAAACATGTATTAATTCTATAAAGCAATACAATAGCAATGTATGCCTAATAGATATTAATAATTATAAAAAATATGTAGATATTCCTAATTTTATTATTGATAAGCTCAATAAGAAAATTATCACTCCAACTCATTTTTCAGATATTTTAAGATTTGCATTATTAGCTAAACATGGTGGCACATGGATAGATGCTACCTATTTAATTCTAAACAAAGTACCTAAACAAATGTTAATGAATGATTTTTTTACCCTTTCTAGTAATCATTCTACATTTAAACAGTGGATTCCGGAGGGAAAATGGTCTGGTAATTTTATAAAATTTAGTCCTGGTGACTCAACGCCAAAAATCATTTTTCAATGTTTTTTAAACTATTGGGAAAACAATGATTATTTAATTGACTATTTTTTAATTGATTAGACCTCTTGCGAAAGTAAAAACTGCCTCAATATAGATTTCATGAAATATCAGAAATTAAATCGTTTTTCAGATTCTGAATTCCAGCGCTTGGTTGGTGTACCTCGAGCAGTTTTTAGTGAAAT
>NZ_VPDH01000037.1:0-35716 GCF_013417785.1 Acinetobacter sp. YH12227
CACCAAATCTGGCTCATCAATTTTCTGACATTAATTTCTCAAATAAACTTCGAGTAATTTCTACCATCAATCAATGAAAATAATTTCGACTGATCAACTAGTAAAAATCCACACAAGTTGTTCTTCACAATCTCTTAATGATCTTCTTGCTGATTCGTCACCAGCAAGCTAGGTCGGCTATATTACGCTTTATTTCTAAAGTGTCAACTAGTAATTCAAATTATTTTAGACTTTCTTTCTAAAACCCAACTCAATCAATCTTAACTAAGTCACTGTTTTATTAGAAGTTTTAATCTTCATCACCGCCGATGGATGTGCATTCTACAGCATTTCTTACCCAACGCAACACCTTTTTTGAATTATTATTTTTATACGTCTATTTTTTAGTCATTTTGCATTTTTTTATTCATTTTTTGTTCAAATTTGCTTTAATAGTCGCAATTCTAAGACTACAGAGGATGTTTTTTATTTATCATCGCGTCTAATCGCCGTTTTAATATAAAAACTCCCAGGATTTTTTATGCATCAATCTTCTTATCTATATGTAGGTATGTTTTTAATTGCATGTTCTACACACCTTAATGCCCAAGATGTGGAAACATCGACGACAGATACAAATACAACGAATACTGTTCCACATGATTCACGTACTGCTGCTGCCATAAAAAAACTAACTGTAAATGCCAATGCCGCACAATCAGAGGATGACAAAGATCCGTTTCAGCCATTGAATCGTCAAGTTTATGCAATGAACGATTACTTAGATATTCATATTGCTCGCCCCTTAGCTGTGCAATATGTTGAAAAGACACCAAAGGATGTGCGTGATTCTTATCGCTTATTTCGTAAAAATTTAGGAGAACCTTGGAATGCCTTTAACCAGCTCATTCAAGGGCGCCCTGTTCGTGCAGCACAATCACTTGGACGCTTTACTGTAAACACACTAACAACACTTGGCTTTGCTGACCCCGCAAGTCGTTTAGGTTTGACTACTGAAGATGAAAATTTCGGTGCGACCTTAGGATATTACGGAATCCCATCAGGCCCATATATTGTTTTACCAATTTTTGGCCCAAGCACTATTCGTCAAACAGTTGGTCTAGCTGTAGACAGTCAAGGCCGTCCACAAAAATATATGCTTGATGGACATGATGGCGCTTATTGGACAGAACAGACTTTACGTGGTGTTGATGCGCGCTCACAACTTTTAGATATTGATAGTGCAATACAGGGAGATAAATACTCACAAATTCGCGATATTTATCTACAACGATTGAGCTATTCGATTGCTGAAAAGAAAGGTATTGCTGAGGAAAATTTATTTATTGGCGATGAAGATGACAATTTTGATGATGAAGATACATCTATAGACAATACAGATGAGACGACTCAACAGAATCCAGATGATGTCATTAATGAAGATAATGATGTGACAGAATAAATATTTTTTTTCAATTGGCTGGTGGGTTTTTTCCTCCAGCTAGCATTTGCTTGTTATAGTACATCTTATTGTATGTCGTTGGATCGTTCTTATTCTTTATGTATTTCATTCAGCCTACTCGTGATATTCCATATTTAGATCAGGTACTTGATGCGCTTCCTAGCGTGCAAATGATTCACATTGAAGATCTAGATTTATATGACCCAACCATCATTGCAATTGCAGATGTCGCCGATTACCTGCATTATAAATGGACAATTCCCACAATAGTACTGGCCTTCGAACATGAAGGTGCTGCTCTTGCTCAAGCATGGCAACAAGGCGCGCTTGCTGGCTGGGTTTGGGATCATATTCCAACTAATCTACAAGATGCTCTTAGCCAAATTGACGCGCAATATAAGCGTAATCAAGACAGCCGTGATCTACCCTCTGCTGCTGAATTACAAAAAAGATTGCTCCCAAATCCCATTGAACTCAAAAATTATAAAATTGAAACTTTCTTTCAGCCATCTGCCTATCTGTCTGGTGATTGGTATGATTATTGGAAGTTAAATGATAAAGAAATTATTTTTTATTTAGCTGACGTTTCAGGTCACGGGGTTACGAGTAGCTTACTCACCTCTTGGATGGCTGCATTTCATGGACGTTCTAAAACCCCGCGCGAGTTAATTAAAAAACTTAACGGCATGCTTGTTCAGGAAAATATTGAAAAGCACATCACCATGATTGCAGGTACATTAAACCTTGAAACCCACGTTTTAAAGTGGTCAAGTGCTGGTCATTATCCTCCTGCTATCTTATTTGAACCAGGTCTACCTGCCCGTATTTTAAATACCAGTAGTTTCCCACTCGGTTTGACGGAAGACTTAGAAGTTGAAGAGTTTGAGTGCCAGCTTAATCGCTATACGCGCTTCGTCATCTGCTCAGATGGCGCACTTGAACCTTTCGATGGTGGCTTGAATGAACAGCTCGGTCAATTGGTGTATCACTTGCAAAATCAATCATTTCAAGCACCTGACCACGTCGCTGACGATATTGCAATCCTCAGTATACGACGAATCAATTAATCCAAAAATCAAATACTTAATGATAAGTCCTTATGCTTAAGTCGTTAGGCTACTTGAGTAAGCTGTAGCCCTATGGGATAATTTACTATCCTTTTCTGCAAATGGCATTTATATGTCAACAGGTCATGTTGAATATGCAAGCTTGAACGGAACGCATATTTTTAAGCTTATTGGCGAAGTGCGTGCCCAATCTTGTATTAGTCTAGACAAGCTACTCAACAAAATTGAACAGCAACAAAATGTAGTCGGTGCAATTGTAGATTTAACCCAAACTACATTCATCGATAGCACTGTGCTTGGTATTTTGGCAAAACTTGGTTTAAAGCTGAAACAAATCCACCACATCCAAGCGGTAATGTTATCCACAAACACCGACATCACCACGCTTGCAAACAGTATGGGCTTGGGTCAGGTTTTTGTTATCTTAAATTATTGTGGTGATCCAAAGGTTTGTACACGCGAACTGATGGAAGAACATATTACACATAACAATATGTTGAATACCGTTTTAGATGCGCATAAAACTTTAATGAAGTTAAATGAAAGCAACCAAAATATGTTTGAGCCATTGGTCAAACAACTGCAAAAAGAGCAGGAAAATCTCGACCAGACTCGCCAACAAAACGTCTAATTTCTAATAAAAACAACGGACTTTCTCCCAATGACCTTACTTTCTGTTGCACAAATGAATTCACAAAATGACATTGAAGATAATTTCAAGGTCATAGAATCATTGATGCAACAAAGCCAAGCACAAGGAGCAAGTTTAATTGTTTTTCCAGAAAATTTTGTTTGTTTCGCTGCAGGTAAACAACGTGAAACAGCTGCTCAGTTTGAAGTTATCCAACAAAGACTTGAGCAACTTGCACACCAATACCAACTTTGGATTATTGCTGGCACACTCCCATGCCCGTATCGTCCAGATGGCTCTATCATTGCAGATGGTCGTGTTCGAACAGTAAGTTTATGCATTAGTCCCGAACGTACTGAAGCTCGTTATGACAAAATTCATCTGTTTGATGTACAAGTTGGTGATGCTGTCGGAGGTTATCAAGAATCAAAATTTTTTGAACCTGGAACTCATACCGTTGTTGCAAAAACACCATTTGGCAATATTGGCTTAATGGTATGTTACGACCTACGTTTTCCTGAATTGGCTCTCAAGTTACATGCACAAGGTGCAAATATTTTGACAGCTCCCGCAGCATTCACCTACACCACAGGTGAGATGCATTGGCAATTGTTGTTACAAGCACGTGCAATGGACAGTCAATGCGCTGTTTTGGGTTCGGCACAACAAGGTTGGCATGGTGAAAAACGTCAAACTTGGGGTCACACGGGTGCTGCAAATAGCCGTGGTGAGTTACAAGAGATGATCCAAACCGAAGGTGCTGGCTTAATCACAGTACCTTTTGATTTAGTAGAACAAGTGAAAATCCGTGAATCTATGCCACTGATGCAACATCGTGTCCTCATCCAATACTAAGCCCTCAGTTACACGTTATATTTAAATAAATTACAAAAAAGCTGATTATTGTTTAAGCAAAATCCCCCACGATAGACAATTGATGGTTAATCACAGGGGTTTAATAATGACTTTAGAAAAAGCTGTATATACCGCAAAAGCAAAGGCAACTGGTGGCCGAGACGGCCGTGCAACAACTTCCGATGGACTATTAGATATTCCTTTAGCTGTGCCAAAAGTCATGGGCGGCACAGGCAATGGCAGTAATCCAGAACAATTATTTGCAGCGGGTTATTCAGCCTGCTTCTTAGGCGCAATGAAGTTTGTTTCTAATCGAGATAAAATTGCCATTCCTGCAGATGCTTTCGTCGAAGGTGAAGTCGGTATTGGACCAATTCCTACAGGTTTTGGTATTGAAGTCACACTACATATTCACCTTGAAGGCATGGATGCAGCAGAAGCTAAAAAATTAGTTGATGCAGCACACATTGTCTGTCCCTATTCGAATGCCACCCGAAACAATATTAATGTGACCTTAGATATTGTGACTTAAATCTAATACCAGCACAGCTTCGAACAACCTTATCCAATGTCAGTATGTTTTTAGACTCTAAATTTAAACATGCTGACAATATTCTTATCTATTACATCTCATTATTTCAGTGAAAATTTAACATGTCACTATCAGTAATTTTTACGGAAACATTTCAAAATACACACTAGCTTGCTAATATAAGAATGATTCTTATTAATATTTAAGTACATCTTTATATGTTTAAATCACTCCTACTCAGTGCACTACTATTAAGTGCTTCGTCTTTAACTTTCGCTGAATTAAAAATTTCGGAAAAAGTACGTCCTGAAATCAAATCACTGGTTAATCCTGACATTCAACGACTACCGCTCCCTCCAACGCCAGGCAACATCTCATTACCTGCATATGGTCAAGGCATAATTGGTTGGGGTACAGGCCCAGATGGTGCAGCAGCTCGCTTAGCCAATGTCACTAAAGCAGATGTAGAAAAATATAAAACTCAAGGTGTAACTTTAGACATGTTACAGGCTTGGCAAAAGTTTTATGAAAATGAAACCCGTCGAAATGCAGGTAACCCCACCGCCCCAATTCGTGCTGAACTGATGAAAAAAATTATCAGTTTATGGTAACGCTAATGTTCTAAACAGCCCGCGAAAGTGGGCTGTTTTTTTAAGATCAAACACTAAGAAACTAACTGATAAAGCATTTTTATAATTTATAAAAACGTTATATTGAGTCAATATAAATCAATCATGATAAAAAGTTCATTAATTACAGGGTTTAAAATGAAAAAAAATCTTTTCGATATTTACCATCTTTCTTGTATTTACAGCATGTAGCCAAACACCTGCTCCGGATTTTTCAGGAGAATGGAAACAAGTCCCTGAAACGGAAAGTCTGCGTAAATTAACGATTTCAAAACAAGGCGAAGACTATCAAATTAAAGATGAATTTTGGCTCAATAAAAACAATACTGAACGCACATCAAGTGCTGCTTCAGGCATCGCTGAATATGATCATGAGGTCTTAAAGTATAAAGATAGTCAGCAAATTGAATTAAAACTAACTGATCCAACACATCTCCCCCTGACGGACAAAGAATCTAATGCAGTTATTCAGTTCGAAAAAATAAACTAATCATTAAAAAAGCCTCGAAATATTTTTATTATTTCGAGGCTTTTTATCACACTTTTTTTTAGAAACTTTTATTCAGCAGCTTCATTCGTTACACGTAGCACTTCTTCAATCGTGGTCTTACCTGCAAGCACTTTACGTAAACCATCATCTCGAATAGAGCCTGCATTGGCACGTACATGATTTTCCAATTCAAATTCTGCCGCATTACTATGAATTAAACGACGCGTGTGCTCATCAATCGGTACAATTTCATAAATTGCTGTACGCCCCATAAATCCAGTGTGTGAACAATGTTCACAGCCTTTGGGCTGCGGCACTTGAACCTGTTCGGCATGTTCAATATTGGCAAATAATGATTGTTCAAATTCATCCGCATCATGCCAAGTGGCACAATGGCTACACAGCGTACGTACTAAACGCTGCGCCACCACGCCAATCAATGAGCTTGAGAGTAAGAACGGTTCAATACCCATATCTTTTAAGCGTGTCACCGCACCAATGGCTGTATTGGTATGTAGGGTTGAAAGCACCAAATGGCCTGTGAGTGATGCCTGAACTGCAATTTCCGCTGTTTCTAAATCTCGAATCTCACCAACCATCACCACATCTGGGTCCTGACGCAACATAGCTTTTAAGGCACGAGCAAAGGTCATATCCACTTTGGTATTGACTTGGGTCTGACCAATCCCTTCAAGTTGATATTCAATAGGATCTTCTGCAGTTAATATATTTTTTGAACCATCATTGAGATCAGACAGTGCCGCATACAAAGTGGTGGTTTTACCTGAACCTGTCGGCCCAGTGACCAAAATAATACCGTGTGGACGATGAACCAATTGCTTTAATCGGTCATAGTCATGTTGCATCAATCCCAAGTGAGTCATGTTCAATCGACCCGCTTGTTTATCCAATAAACGCATCACGACACGCTCACCGTAAGATGATGGTAATGTCGAAACACGTACATCAACTTCGCGCCCAGCAAGACGTAATGAAATACGACCATCCTGAGGAATACGCTTTTCTGCGATATCCAGTTTAGCCATGACTTTAATACGAGACACCAATAAAGGTGCAAGTTCACGACGCGGCTGTACAATTTCACGTAATTGACCATCGACACGTAAGCGTACTGAAAGTTTTTTCTCAAACGACTCAATATGAATATCGGATGCACCGACACGAATGGCTTCAGAGAGCAAAGCATTGATCAAACGAACAATCGGAGCATCGTCCTCTTGATCCATCAAATCTTCTGCTTCTGGAACAGAATCGGCTAGACTGAGTAAATCGGGATGATCTTCCAGGCCAGCTGCAACTTGTTGCGATTCACCCGTATCACCTGCAAAACTTGCGCTTAACAATTGGTTAAATTCTTGTTCAGTTGCCAATTGATGCTGTGCTGGATGGCCTAAATATCGACGTGCTTCTTGTAAGGCCAATAACGGTGTACTCTGACGACGTACAATAAATGCCTGATCACCCTCATATCGAAGCAAAACGCCATGCCGCTTGGCAAAACTATATGGTATTTGTAATTGTTTAAGTACTTGCATCACGCATTATAATGATGAAAAAAGTTGTTTTGAGTGTACTCTAAGCATCTGACAGCGTGAAGTCTGTTTTTAGGATTTATCAATTTAAGGGAAATGAACATTGCCATTAGAGAACGAAATCACTGAAAAAAGTAATCCAAAAATTAAATGGTGGGGTGAATATCACTTTGAACTTAATCATCCACAAAGTTGGCAATTTGGTTCTTTGCTGTTTCGTTTAACCCGTGGTATGCAAGAGTGGCGCATGGAATACCATCGTCCAACATTTCAGTTTGATTATGAACAACAGTGGCACCAAATCCACGATCCTGAATTCGGCTTTCCACAACCAGTGAAGATGGAACGTTATATGTTCCGTCAAACCCATGACAAAATTCAGATCATGCCGCGTTTGGCCGACCGTTCTGTGGTGATCAAACCTGTTGATCCTATATATATCCCTGCCGGTCAACGTGGAACCTTGTATATAAGTACACCACTTTGGATTGCAGGCTTCGTTGACCACTTAAAAGAACCGTTATTTGATCTACCGGTAATTTTACCCAAAGACACTTGGTTTGGCCCAAATCATCGTATGGGTGAAGTTTGCTATGCTACTGCTGTTGATGGTCGTACTGAATTAAAACAATTAAAGCCTCGTGCATTTCGTGCAGTAACCCCTATTGAGTTTCATAACACCAGTAATCAACAAATTCGCTTTGACCGCATGAACGTACCCGTACCTGCTTTACCCTTATTTTATAGTGAAAGTACTGGACGCTTATGGACATCGCAAATTCGTGTCGTCCATGAAAGTCATGACAAACCGCCTCGAGTGAAAATTGAAACGCGTACACCGCCACAAGCGGGTGATGTGATTTATCTACACCCACCTCGAGAGTCTGCAAATGTACTCTTTAATATGTTTGATTCATTCTTCTAAGGGCGTGATATGGCAGATTTAAGTATTTCAAAAGAGATCACCAGCAGCCTTAAAGGAATGGTGAGTAATTTAAACACCGATCGTTTAACTGAACTATTAGTTGCTGTATTACTGGCAGTTATTGGTTTTTTAATTGCACGGTTTATTTCTAATACCTTTATTCGCACTGTCGGCATGCGTTTCAACGCACACCAACAATTGGTCTGGCGTCGTGGTATTTTTTATTTTATTTTCTTAATTTTTGTTATGGCCAGTTTAAAAGAGGCTGGCTTTAAACTCAGCGTATTTTTAGGCGCAGCGGGTATTTTAACCGTGGCATTGGGTTTTGCCTCGCAGACATCAGCATCCAACCTCATCAGCGGGATGTTCTTGATTGGCGAAGGCTCATTTGAAGTTGGCGATACCATTCAACTGACCTTAATTCGCGGCCATACCATTGAAGGTGAAGTGATTTCCATTGATCTTCTTTCCGTCAAATTATTAACGCAAGATAATGTTTATGTGCGTCTACCGAATGAACAGTTAATACGAGCCCCAGTACACAATTTGTCGAAGTTTCCAATTCGACGAATTCCGATTACTCTCGCGATTAATTTCCATGAAGACATTATTAAAGTACGTGAAGTGCTTTTAGATGCCGTCAATAAATACCCTTTAGTATTGGCCGATCCAAAACCCGCAGTCACTGTAACAGCCTTTCGCGAATCATCAATTGAACTATTATTTGCGATTTGGTGTAAACGCGAAAACTTTTTACAAGTACGTGATGAAATGCAGGAACGAATTCGTAATGCATTTGTCGACAATAAGATTGAAATCCCAGTCCCTAAAATGGGCTTTGTCGATCATCCTCTTTCGACGCAAGCAGTTGATGCTGATATCGATCAATATTCCAATGCACAAGACATTAAACGTGAGCCAAATTTAAAGTAACCAACATTTTTATCTTTAAGCTTGGCCATATCGACCAAATAAAAAAGCCCTAATGCTTATACCATTAGGGCTTTTTTAAATTCAGATATTATTTTTTGACAGACTGACTTGATATCTGAGTATTATCATTCGGCATCGGTGCAATATATGCGATCAATAGCATGGCAAAGCCTGCCGCCATAAAAGAAATCACGCGCATTAAGGTGCCGACATGCGACAAATCGAGTAAGACTAATTTTAAAGTCACTAAAACCAAAATGCTGCCACCCAATAACCAAACTGGTCTCAATAGACGCTGACTGGCAAAACGCATACTAATAAGCGCCAAACTGACCCAAAGTACAGTAAAACTCAGCTGCACCGTGGCATCTGTCCAAATATCCAAGCTGTTATACGGGGTATCCAAATATATATGCAGCGCACGTAACATCACGTAGCTACTTAACCACAATAATCCCAATACACTGAGTATCGCCGCCCAACTTCGATCTAACCCAGCCTTAAGTTGTTGATTCAGCATCCATAAAAATGCCGCTAATAGCATTAAACTGATCACATCAAAGGGATTGAAGATTGGTAATACATAGCCCATAAAGGCTTGCTGACTATAGAGTTGTGAACAAATAATCCAAGCCAAACTTAAAAGCAAGCTACTGCGAGCCTGCCAAAACATTTTCCAGACATGTTCTTTGGCTTGCCAATAACACCATGCACAAAAGAGTAGCGGTAAAATCACGACACTGATGTATGGCATCGTTGAAAGAAGCGTCAAACTCGTCCAAGCCAAACTGGTTAAAACACCTAAGCTCACCCACTCTTTTTCTTCACGCACGCCTAAAAGCGGGCGCAGCCAAAGCACAGTCAATAACAGCCCCGCCAATGCAAAATAAACTTGCTCTGACACCGAATGCCAAAGCAATTGTCCTTGCTGACTGACTGAAACCACTTGATAAAATGCCATCGCATAAACTGGAATCAACCCCGTCCATTTGATGAGAGACCAACTCCATCCCGCTTGACGAAACAGCAAGAACTCATTCATCAAGGTATAAATCAGTGCCACAAACAACAAGCAAATCGCAAGTTGATACGAGCTATGCAAAGCATCCAGTAACAACACCATCAGCATTACCGTTGCTGAAAGCATTTGTAAACATTGAAATGCAATACTTGAACTAGAAAGCTGCCGATGAAAAGATGGCACTGCATGCGTTACGATAATCGCAGCCAAATAACTGAGACAGATGCCCCAATAGATTTCAGTTGGGAAACGTTGTAGCTCAATCACATAATATAAACTTGAGCAGCCTGCCATGACCAAAAGTGCCATGCCGAGATAGCGACTAATCGTCGACTGGCGGTACAGGGCAAAAATAAAGATCAGTGCGCCTTCCACGGCCCACCCCACTACACTCCATTGCTCAGGCAATAAAATCGGTGGTATCAGTGCTAAGAAAATTAAAGTGAGGCTGAGATAACTTTGCGCAATCACCTGAACGGTTTGACTCCGTTTACTCCATATATATAAAGCCGCAAAGACCGCAGCAAACAATAAGCTCAAACCTGCTTGCCATGTTGTTTCTTCAAAATACATCAAATACAAAGCCAAATATGCGACAACTGGTGCAGCAAAAATTAAGGCAATATCTAATGCAGGTTGATATTTAAAAGACGTCTCTTCCTGACTTTGCAATTGACTAAAACGGAACCCTAACCAAATAAAGATTGCCGCATGAGCTACTACCAACACGCTTAGGGTATTTCGTTCAGTGTTATAGCCGTGGTAAAAGGCATAACTCCCACCAATCAATGCCGTCATTAAAAAAGCGATTTGATTTAAATATTTCCACGGTCTTAAGCTACTCAATACCGCAACTGCGATATTGATCGCCAGATAATAAACAATCAACTCCGTCGCAGTGGCATCATGTACCGGCAAAGTAAATGGAGCAATGTAGGCAATCAACATTGCCATAATGGCTAATTCCACTGACTGCTGCTTCAAACTCAGCCAAATCGTCAGCAGCATAATCGCAATGAAGGCTCCACTGACAAGGCTAAAGCTCGCTATGACCAAATTGTAGTAAGCAAAAAATAGCGTCAGAAATAGTGCTGCCAGTCCTACCCCTTCCAAGGCCAAAGCGAAACTGCGGTTTTTCGGCTGCATCCAATAGCCAAGGACGACCACCACAGCACTGACGGCACTGACAATCAATAATTTGATAGCTAAACTTAATTGCCAATGTTCAGTGGCAAAACGTAATAAAAGCACTACACCAATAATCAAGACAACAACGGCAACTTTTAAAACAGGATTACCCTGAAATAACCACTGTTGAATTTGTGTAGAAAGATTAGGCGCTGCTGTGGATGTTGATGCCTGCTTGGAGTTATTGATCTGTTGATTTTGATGCTTGGCGGCACTGTCAGATGGTATTACCACCGACTGTGTTGTATTTGTTATTTCAGAATCATTGAAAGCTGCGGGATTTAAAGTTTCCGAATTCAAATCCAGCTGATTTGATGTTGGGTTAAGTGTTTGAGATTTAATTTGAGTATCAACAAGCTGAGTTACACGATGTTGTAAAGCATTCAGTTGCCGTTCTAAGCGTTTCAACCAACGTAAAAAGAAATACACCCACAAACTAATGCCTAAAGCGACCAGATAACTCAGCTCAAGCAGCAAACCAACCACTGTAATGATCGAAGCAATATAGAGCGGAATTTTAGACGTTGTCTTAATGGGCTGCAATTTTGCGCCAATCGTTTCTGCACCATGTTGCAAGTCATCGATATAATTCATCACACTGAGCATAAAGCCCGCACCACAGATGTAGCTCAACAAGCGAACATCAAAAAACCACGCTGCAATCCCTACCATAATGAGCAACAGCAACCAAATCATTTTTATTTCATTATTCTGTTTCAGCATACCTGCTTTCGTCATGATCCTGAATCCTTTGATGATACATGAGCCTGACAGATGCTCCGAACATATTCATCAGTTATTCGGTAAGTTGCATATACAATCTTGACTCAGCGTACAGGCAAAAAATCACGTACAATGAGAGTGTTTTCAGGATTAGGAAATTATCAATGCCACCATTTGTCTTGGTCGATGGCTCATACTTTTTATTTCGTGCGTACCATGCACTGCCACCATTAACCACTTCAACCGGTTTACACACCAATGCAATCCGTGGTGCCATTTCTGCCATCCAAAAATTAATGCGTCGTATACAACCGACGCATATGGCAGTTATTTTCGATACGCCTGAACCGACTTTTCGTCACGAACTGTCACCGATCTATAAAGGTGACCGTCCTGCGATGCCGGAAGAATTATCACAACAAATTCCATATCTTCACGCTTTAATTCGTGCACTGGGCATTCCCCTGCACATGCTACCGGGCGCCGAAGCCGATGACATTATCGGTACATTAGCCAAGCGCGCTGAAGCGGCGGGCCATCAAGTCTTGATTTCGACTGGTGACAAAGACATGGCGCAGTTGGTCACTGAACGAGTCACACTTGAAGATAGCTTCAAAGACAAACCGATGGATGTACAAGGTGTTTTTGATAAATTTGGTGTATGGCCAAATCAAATCATTGACTACTTAACCCTAATGGGCGACGCCTCTGACGGCATTATGGGTGTGCCGGGTGTCGGTGCAAAAACTGCGGCGAAACTATTAACAGAATACGGCTCAATTGGTGGCATTTTAGAAAATGTTGACAAAATTAAAGGTAAAGTCGGTCAAAACATTAAAGAACATGCTGACGGCATTGCGCTCGATCATCAACTTGCAAGCATTGTTTGCGATCTAGATATGGGCTTGAAATACGAAGATCTGAAACTAGCTGATCCAAATATTGCGGCACTACGTGATTTATATACTGAACTGGAATTCCGTAATCAACTGCAATCACTTGATCACCCCAACAATCCGAATGGCGCGACCTATAAACAAGCCGCTAAAGCCATCAGCTCGACAGCGACTGTAGCGAATGCACCTGAAGTTGAAGATCAGGCAGATAAAACCAGTGTCGATGATCAACTCGGTGAAGCACGCTATCATACAGTCCTCAACCAAGAAGATTGGGATATTTTATTCAAACGCCTGAGCACTGAAAAACGTTTTGCCTTTGATACAGAAACCACGAGTCTTGATTATCGCGTAGCGAAAATTGTAGGTTTCTCTGTGGCAATCGATGCACATGATGCCTATTACGTACCGCTTGCGCATGACTATGAAGGTGCACCACAACAACTAGATCGCGACACGATTTTAAATCAGATCAAGCCTTTACTCGAAGATGACAGCGTTAAAAAAATTGGTCACCATCTTAAATATGATGCACACGTATTAGAAAATCATGGCATTCATTTGGCAGGTTGGTATTTCGATACCATGTTGGCGTCTTATGTATTGAACTCTGTAGCAACACGTCATGGTATGGATGATGTCGCACGTTTATATCTCAGTCATTTGACCACAACTTTTGAACAAGTGGCTGGTAAAGGTGCGAAGCAAAAAACCTTTAACCAAATTGAACTGGAAACTGCTGCACACTATGCTGCTGAAGATGCGCATGTGACTTACCGTTTGTATGAAGTTTTGGATAAAAAATTACAAGCTCATCCTGAACTAATCAATATTTTACATAATATTGAAATGCCCGTTGCACGTGTACTCACATCAATGGAAGAAAATGGGATTGAATTGGACATGGATTTCCTTGACCAATTGGGCGTGGAATTCGCCAATACTATTCAAAATCTTGAATCAGAAATTGTTGATATTGCTGGACAAAGTTTTAATGTCAGCTCGCCTAAACAAGTGGGCGAAATCCTGTTTGATAAATTGGGCTTAAAAGGCGGCAAGAAAACTTCTACCGGTCAATACAGTACCAGTGAAAGTGTCTTAGAAAAAATTGATCATCCAATTACAGATTTGATTTTGGAATATCGCGGTTTATCAAAGCTGAAAAGTACTTATACCGATGGTTTGTTGAAACAAGTAAATAATGATACGCATCGCGTGCATACCAGCTATCACCAAGCTTTAACTGCAACAGGTCGTTTATCATCTACCGATCCAAACTTACAGAACATTCCTGTGCGTGAAGATATTGGCCGTCAAATCCGTAAAGCTTTTATTGCCCCTGAAGGTCGTATATTACTGGCTGCCGATTATTCGCAAATTGAACTGCGTTTAATGGCGCATTTCTCACAAGACCATGCATTGGTAGATGCGTTCAACCATGGGCAAGATGTACATAAACGTACCGCGGCTGAAGTATTAGGCATTCCACTTGATGAAGTGACCAGCAATCAACGTCGTCAAGCCAAAGCCGTGAACTTCGGTCTACTCTATGGTATGTCTGAATTTGGCTTAACACGTCAGCTTGGTTTTAGCCGTGAAGAATCACGTAGCTATATTGGTAAATATTTTCAGCGCTATCCAGGTGTTTTGGAATATATGGAACGCACCCGCCAAGTCGCACGTGAACAAGGTTTTGTTGAAACTATTTTAGGTCGTCGTCTGTATACACCAGACATTATGGCGAGCAACAAAATGGTCAAACAAGGTGCTGAACGTGCAGCAATTAATGCGCCATTACAAGGCTCAGCAGCGGATATCATTAAACTTGCAATGATTGCTGTCGATAAAATTCTACCGAAAGATCAAGCCAAAATGCTGCTCCAAGTACACGATGAATTGGTCTTTGAAGTGGAAGAATCCATTGCCGATGAACTTGCCGCAAAACTGACTGAAGTGATGCAATCTGTCTTAAAAATTTCCGTTCCACTGATTGTAGAAGTGGGCAAAGGCAATAATTGGGACGAAGCACATTAAGCTCAAAATTCCCTCTCCTCTCAGGAGAGGGTTAGGGAGAGGTGGAAAATTCAACTCATCTTTACTGAGCAGCAAAATTTGAAGCCATAAAAAAGGACGCCTCAGCGTCCTTTTTTATATTTATTCGATTAAAGGCCCGTTAAAAGGGTAATCGCCACTTGCTTCATGATAGTTTCAGCAACCAATAGTGCGAGAATCGCAAAGATGGGTGAAAGATCAATCATACCCATATTCGGTAAAATACGACGGAATGGTGCTAGTAAAGGTTCAGCCAACTCTTGAACAACTTCAATATAAGGCGAGCGTGACTGACTAAACATCACCACCCAACTCAAAATAATAGATGCAAAAATTAAGTAACGACAGAAACGGATCAAATCCTGAATCATCGTCACAAAGGTCATAATAATCAGATGAAACGGACTATTGACCGCCACACCGGATAGATACATTAGACCAAACATTTTCAGCAAATACAGAATCACCACCAACACTAAGGCCGCAGTATTAACCCGCCCTTTTGCCAAAGTGGGGAAAATTCGGCTAAAGATATCAACAATTTTTGTTGCTTTCGCTGTAGCCAAAACCACAGGGTTATATGGACTGACCGCAGCAAGCTGCATTAAAAAACGGAAAAATACGAGCAAAATTGCAACGTTAATAATGATTCCAAAAATTTGAGCAGAGCCCATACTTGAACTTTCCTAAATCAAATCGAATTATTTGGTGCTTTCGCTTAACTCTTGTGCCAACTCTTGACTACGTTTTTGTGCAGCAGCCAACGCAGTTTGAATATTTTGAGAAATCTGCGCGCGATCAAAAACCTCTAGCGCAGCTTGAGTCGTACCATTCGGTGACGTAACATTTTTACGCAGTTCTGCTGGGCTGTTTGCACTGGTAATGGCCATTTGTGCAGCACCTAAAGCCGTTTGTAAGGTCAAGGCCGTCGCGACTTTTTCATCCAAGCCCATGTTTTTACCGGCGCGAATCATACTTTCCATCATATAGAAGAAATAAGCAGGACCAGAACCTGAAACAGCTGTTACAGCATCAATCTGTGCTTCAGAGTTTACCCAAAGTGTTAAACCAGTAGAAGCCAAAACTTGACTTGCCAATTCACGGTCTTCGGTTGAAACAGCTGCGCCTGCATACAAACCATGTGCACCAGTTTGTACTAAAGCTGGGGTATTTGGCATTACACGCACAATACGGTCTGTTTCCAACAATTGAGCAATCGTTGCAATTTCCGCACCAGCAACAATTGAAATCACCAACTTACCTGCGAGTAGACCTTTTAATGGCGCTAAAACACTCGCCAACACTTGAGGCTTTACAGCAAACAAAACGATGTCAGCATCACGAATCGCAGCAAGATTGTCATCTGTTACATGTAAATCTTTTTCAGCCAAAAGTGCACGTACTTTTTCTACCGGATCTGAAACTGTAATACGTGTTGTCGGGACACCACGCGCAATCAGGCCACCAATTAATGCCTGTGCCATGTTACCGCCACCAATGAAACTGATATTACAATTTAAAATTGCGCTCATGATTGAAGATCCGATATTGCTGTTTTAGCGTTAAGAGATAAAGTTGGTAACCAGCCTGATTTTGTACAGTAATCCGACTGCGCTAACCAAAAGCCCTGAGGCGTAAAGACACCTAGCATAACATTATCTCGGCTTAATATTTGAATAGTATGACGCTGCCACGGAAAAATTTGCGCCTGCTGTATGGCTTTTTTCAGTGGCCAACTTCCGACACGACCATATAAATGGATTTTTTCCCCGCCAAGGCGTGGACTCAGTGTGAGGGGTTGATTCAACAATTTCGTTGAAAGCCCCATCGGGGAAGATTGAATTTGAAAACTTCCTGAGGCTAACGCTACGCTCTGCCCCATTTGAAAACTCAAAACAACAGATTTATTTTTAAGAGGTGATACTAAATAATCCGCTTTGGCCACACGATGAAGTTGCTGCTGAAAACGTACATAGTAAAAACCATTCCAGTGTAATGCTGCCTGCGAATCTTTTCGTGAAGCAATCACTTCCGTCATCAGTCGCTGTACCATATCAAAACTCGGGCGATACTGACTTCGGCCTTTCATCCAACTCGATAAAAGCTGACGTTGTCTTGGCGCTGTGAGTTGCTGTAAAGCATCAAGATTTAAAAGTTCTGCCGAACCACATTGTTTTAAATCATCATTTAAGACTTGCTGCAAAATTTCATCTGCATCTTGCATCAAATAACTGGTACGGCTCAGTGTCTGTTGCATTTTAGGAAAACGAGAACTGAGTACTGGCCACAATATTTCACGACTCCATGCACGGTCATATTCGGTGTCAAAGTTAGTGCTGTCTTGAATATTTTGCACATCAAGCTGCCCTGCCCATTGGCAAATTTGCTCATGAGATAGATCTAATAATGGCCGCCAAATGGTTAAATCATCACGTCTATCTAGCTTTTTCATGGCTGATAGACCCTGCACGCCAGCACCAGAAAGCAGGCGCAACATTAATGTTTCGGCTTGATCTTGCTGATGATGTCCCAAGACTAAAATATCTTGAGGATTCAAATGCTGCTGAAAAGCTTGATAGCGTGCAGCTCTGGCTTGATTTTCAAGATTACCATCTTCAACCTGAACCTTTTGAATAATGCATGGAATATTCAGCAGTTGGCATTGCTTCTGAACAAAGCCGCCCCATGCTGAACTAACATCTTGAAGTTGATGATCGATATAGACTGCCCGAATTTTATCAGGGCATAAAAACGACATAAGATGCAGTAGCAACATGGAATCCATGCCACCACTACATCCTATTAAAAACGTGCTGTGTTCAGGCAGTGCCTGAATTTGACTTAAGCAGTCAGCCCTAAATTGTCGCTGCCAAACTTCATTAAACGCTGATAACGCGCTTCGCATCGTTCGTTTGCATCCATCGGTTGCAATTCTTCCAGAGCCTGCTTCAATACGACTTTTAAATCCTGCATCACTTTTTCAGGGTTTAAATGTGCGCCTTCAGCTTCGTCCACCACATATTCCACAATACCGATTTTTTGTAATTTGTCGGCAGTTAACGCTAATGCTTCACTTGCTTGTTCCGCTTTTTCAGCAGTTTTCCACAAAATAGAGGCACAGCCTTCAGGTGAAATCACAGAATAAATACTATGAGATAGCATGATTACACGGTCAGCAACACCAATACCCAATGCGCCACCTGAACCACCTTCACCCAATACCGTTGCAACAACAGGTACTTTTAAAGATGAAAGTTGTGCCAAACTGGTCGCAATCGCTTCTGCTTGACCACGCTCTTCTGCACCTACACCTGGGTATGCGCCCATAGTATCAATAAAAGTAAACACCGGTAGATTAAAACGTTCCGCCATATTCATTAAGCGCTGCGCTTTACGGTAGCCTTCAGGATTACTCATACCGAAGTTGTGCTGTAATTTTTCACGGGTACTGCGACCACGGTGCTGACCTACGATCATGACTGGTTGACCATCTAGACGAGCCAAACCGCCTATCATCGCACCATCATCACCAAAGAGGCGATCACCATGCAAAGCATCGAACTCTGTAAAAATTTCGCCAACATAATCCAAAAACTGCGGACGTTCAGGATGACGTGCGATCTGAACCGTAGTCCAGGCTTTAGATTGAGCTGCTTTATTTTTCATAGGTCGATCATTATCCCTAACTTAACTATCTGTTAATTGATAAATTGTTCCGACTGAATATTCAATTCAATGTCCCAATGTTTAAATTGCAGCTGCTCATCATGCAAGTCCGCAACCAACAAAGGCCACTGTTTGGCATCACCAGAAACACTTAGTTGCCATTGTTGCGCATTGTCCACGCTCAATTCAATGGCAGGAAGCATCTCATCGCTACGACTATGATTCAGTAAAACTGCTAAACGAAGCAATAGACATAAGTACACAAGTTTGTTACCACCGACTTTCATCACATCGACACGTGCATCACCACGTAACTTACGGCGATGGTGTGCAACCAAATGTGACAAATGGTTTTGATCAATTTGTGAAAAACCTGGAATGTCTGAATGCTGTAACAAATATGCACCATGACGATGATAGCCACTATGACTAATCGCCAAACCAATCTCATGTAAATAAGCTGCGCGGCGCAGTAAATCACTGTCATCACTGGTTAAGTTCAAAGCAGTAGCGACACCATTAAACAGTTGCTGTGCCGTATTCACCACGCGTTCAGCTTGTTTAGTATCTGCATTATAGCGACCCATTAATGCATGCACAGAACGATCACGAATATCTTCATGTTGGAAGCGCCCCAAAAGGTCATACATCACACCTTCACGTAATGCACCATCGGAGTAAACCAATTTATCAATACCTAATACATCAAACACTGCATACAAAATGGCAATCCCTGCTGGCAAAACTGCTCGACGATCTTCTTTTAGACCTTCGAACTCCATTTCACTGACATGTTTGTATTTGAGTAATTTATCTTTGAGTTTAAATAAGCCGTCGCGGGTCAATTCTTCTTGGTCATTGCTCCAACCCATGTTGACACAAATCTGACGACAAGCCTTAATAGTACCGCTTGAACCCACAACGGTATCCCAACCTGCTGCCTTGTAGGTATTGGCAATACCTGCAATTTCTTTACGCGCTGCATTCACTGCACGATCAAAGCTTTTCAGGCTAATTTCACCATCCACAAAAAAGGCTTTAGTAAATGCTACACAGCCCATCTGAACAGATTCAGTGTGAATCGGCTCAAATTCCTCACCGATAATCAGTTCAGTTGAACCACCACCAATATCAATTACCAATCGACGACCACTATTTGCCATCGTGTGAGAAACACCTAAATAAATCAGACGTGCTTCTTCACGTCCAGCAATAATTTCAATTGGTTTTGGTAAGATTTCAGCGGCTTTTTGAATAAATTCATGACCATTCTTGGCTTGTCGCAAAGCATTGGTGGCCACAATACGTAAACGATTGGCTTGAACAGGACTCAAACGCCCAACAAATCGTGCTAAACATGCCAAACCACGTTGCTGAGCTGCCTCTGTTAAATTCTTATTTTCATCGAGACCAGCTGCAAGTTGAACTTTTTCTGACATTGATGCAACTTTTTTAACTTCCCCATGATCGACACGTGCAATGGCTAAGTGGAAGCTGTTCGACCCCATATCGATGGCAGCAAGTAATTCTTCATCAATTAAAAAATCAGACATTATTTGAAAAGACCTGTTCAGAATTGCACTTAGATTAATTCACATACATGCAATTTAAAAGCCATTTGTGCTATTCAACATCGGATCTTCATAATTTTTCGCGTATCACGCCATAGCAATACACGATCATCGGCATCGTGATCATCCATTAGACAAACTCACCATTCAGGTTGAAAATTTACATAACCCCCTACATTGTTATAGTTGGCTATGTAATACTTATAAGTATAGAGTCAACTTAAAAATTAATTCCGGAGCAAAATCCATGTCTGGCAATATCGTAAACACGACTGATGCAAACTTCCAAACTGACGTATTAGAGTCAGATACTCCTGTTCTTGTAGACTTCTGGGCTGGCTGGTGTGCTCCTTGTAAAGCTATCGCGCCTGTACTTGAAGTACTTTCTACAGAATTTGAAGGCAAAGTAAAAATCGTAAAAGTGGATGTAACTTCTTGTGAACAAACAGCCGTGAACTACAACATCCGTAACATTCCGGCTTTATTGATGTTCAAAAATGGTGAAGTTGTTGCGACTCAAGTGGGTGCTGCGCCAAAATCAAAATTAACAGCTTTCATTGAAGAAAATATCTAATATTTTCTCTAAGATAAAGCATAAAAATACGCTGTCTGATGCAGCGTATTTTTTTTGTCGATAAATTGACAAATCCTTGATTCTCTCTTATATTGCTTAGTCAAGAAATAAAGGATCTCAAATCCTGTCATTTTCTTACAACACACAACACATAAAATGCCGCTCGGCAACAGAATTGTTTTTCACATATCTCTTCAAATAACGAATCAGATCTCTGAATTGTTTTGTGCAAATCAATTGCTATCGTTTATTGCGTGATTGCGGCAAATTGTTGCTCCCTTTTCCAACTGTACCTCAGAATTTTAGATTCTATCTGATCACCTATGAACTTAACCGAACTTAAGAAAAAACCGATTGGCGAACTCATCAAGATTGCCGAGTTTATGGGCCTCGAAGGAATGGCTCGTAACCGTAAGCAAGACATTATTTTTGCCATCTTAAAGCGCCATGCGATGAACGGCGAAGAGATTTTTGGTGATGGCGTTCTAGAAATTCTGTCGGACGGCTTTGGTTTCTTACGCTCTGCAGCGGGTTCTTACCTAGCCGGCCCTGACGATATCTATGTGAGTCCATCACAAATCCGTCGCTTTAACTTACGCACAGGTGACACAATTACCGGTACGATTCGCCCACCAAAAGAAGGCGAACGTTATTTTGCACTATTAAAAGTTAATCAAATTAACTACGACACACCTGAAAATTCACGCAACAAGATCCTTTTCGAAAACTTAACGCCTTTATTCCCGACTGAACAATTGGTTATGGAATTAGGTAATGGTACGACTGAAGATTTAACTGCTCGTGTGGTTGACTTGGTTGCACCGATTGGTAAAGGCCAACGTTCAATTATTGTTGCACCGCCAAAAGCGGGTAAAACAATGTTGCTGCAAAACATTGCGCAATCGATTGTTCGTAACAACCCTGAATGTTTCTTGATTGTCCTTCTTATTGACGAACGTCCTGAAGAAGTGACTGAAATGGAACGTACTGTTCGCGGCGAAGTCGTTGCATCAACATTTGATGAATCTCCAGCGCGTCACGTTCAAGTCGCTGAAATGGTGATTGAAAAAGCAAAACGTCTAGTTGAACACAAGAAAGATGTCGTGATTCTACTTGACTCAATTACCCGTCTTGCCCGTGCTTACAACACTGTGATCCCATCATCAGGTAAAGTATTAACGGGTGGTGTGGATGCTCATGCCTTAGAACGTCCAAAACGTTTCTTCGGTGCTGCACGTAATATCGAAGAAGGCGGTTCACTGACTATTATTTCAACTGCTTTAATCGAAACTGGCAGTAAAATGGATGAAGTGATTTACGAAGAATTCAAAGGTACAGGTAACCAAGAGATTACGCTTGACCGTCGCATTGCAGAAAAACGTGTGTTCCCTGCGATGAACATCAAGAAATCTGGTACTCGTCGTGAAGAACGCCTAATGTCTGAAGACAATCTACGTAAAGTGTGGATCTTACGTAAACTGCTTCATACTCAAGATGAACTTGCGGCAATGGAATTCTTGCTTGATCGCATGAAAGAAACCAAAACCAATGATGATTTCTTTGATCAAATGAAACGCAAAGCATCAAACTAAGTTTGATGCTTTGAAAAGAAGGCCATCTATAACGATGGCCTTTTTATTTGGTTGACTTTATTTACACAATAAAACAATCGAATTGCAATCATGTAAACTTATTTTCAAGTTGATGATTTTGAAAATATTATGAGAGAAAACCCTAGTGTTTTTAGGGTGTTATTTAGCATTTCTCCAATATAAATCTTTTTTTGATTGTTATTTTCTGTTAAAAACTCCACGAATTTCATGCTTTTTTGACTGATTTTTCAAACTTCCCAGTAGCATTTAAAAAGGTGCAGTGATAGCATACTCGCAGACCAGTTAGGCTGCTCTGCATTGTTCATACCTAATAAAAATTAGGCATAATAAAAGCACATAACAGACTAACGCAGGTTATTTTTTAATCTCAAATTTAGAGAGTGATGCCATGTTATTCAAAAAAATCGCTATTGCTGCTGCAGTTGCTACTACTTTAGCTTTCGTTGGTTGTGCTAAAAAAACTGAAGAAGCTGCTCCTGCTGCTGCATCTGAAGCTGCTGCTTCTGAAGTAGTTGCTGCATCTGACGCTGCTGTAGTAGAAGCTGAAGCTGCTGCTTCTGAAGCTACTGTTGCTGCTTCTGAAGCTACTGTTGCTGCTTCTGAAGCTACTGCTGCTGCTTCTGAAGTTGCTGCTCAATAATCTATACGATTATTCAGTACAAAAAGAGAGCCCTTTGGCTCTCTTTTTTATTGCCTATACTATTGTTAAAAATATCAAATCACAGAATAACGAAGCCTAGATATTTACTCGCATTGCTCACAAAATTTATTTTTTCTTTCTGTGTTTCTTAAAGAGAGTGCTAGATTTTATAACGTTAAACAATCTCAGACATAATCCTTAAGCAGAGTTTTATAACACCTATCTGTAACTCCCATCCAATATCGTTGCAACATAAAAATAATGAACTCATCATAAAACCATGCGCTATCGACTTGGGTTAATCATCCCATAATTTTAGGCAAAAAAAAGCAGATCAATCGATCTGCTCTGTTCCTACGCGTTGACGGAATTTTTGTCCCGCACGGAAGGTAACTACACGACGGGCAGAAATCGGAATTTCTTCACCCGTTTTCGGGTTACGGCCTGGGCGTTGACGTTTGTCACGCAACTCGAAGTTACCGAAACCAGAGAGTTTAACTTGTTCCCCAGAGATTAGCGCTTGGCTAATCTCATCGAAGAATAACTCGACCATTTGTTTTGCTTCACGACGGTTTAAACTCGTGAGCTCACTTAAATGATCAGCCATTTCTGCTTTTGTTAATGCTGTCATGAAGCCCTCAATGTCGCATGGTAAGTGTTTTCCAACACCTGAAGTATGTTATCCATACCGGATTTAATTTCAGCATCTTCAAGTGTACGTGTTGGATGTTGCCATTGAATTGCAAACGCTAAAGAACGCTTACCCTCCTCGACGCCTTGACCAGTGTACACATCGAACAACCAAACTGCGTCTAAAAGCTCGCCGCCAGTTTTTTCGATAAGTTGCTGAATTTCACTAACATTAATCTTATCACTAATTAAAAGCGCAATATCACGTCGAACCGACGGAAAACGTGATAATTCTGTAAAATTAGATACATAAGTTTGCAAAACAGCCGATTGATCAAACTCAGCAACCCAAGTTGTCGATAAATCCAGCTCATCTTCTAAAGATGGATGTAAACGACCAAAGTAACCAATAGACTGACCATCAACCAAAATTTCAGCAGATTGTCCCGGATGCAACCAAGCACGTTCTGAACGTATATACTCAACATTTAAACGTGCTGAATTTAAAATTTCTTCAACATCACCTTTAAAGTCAAAGAAATCCATTGCTTGTGCTTTACCATGCCAAGATTCAGTGGTACGTGAACCTGTTGCAATTAAAGCAAACATTGGAATCTGTTTAAGATCATGGATGCTGCTCGCACCTTGATAATCAAAACGTAAACCTAATTCATAAAAACGTACACGACTTTGTTGACGGTTAACGTTGTACTGAACGCAAGGAATCAAGCTTGATAACAAAGTCGAACGCATGACCGCAAGATCGCTAGAAATTGGGTTTGCAAGTGCTAATGGTTGACCTTGTGGATTCAATTGCTTTTCAAGTTTTGCATCAGCAAAGCTGAAGCTGATCGCTTCTTGATAACCTAAAGCGACTGCTGTTTGACGAAGTTGTACTAATTCAAATTGATCTTGGTATTTAGCTAATTTCACATCAATCACAGGCAAGCTGATTTGAATATTGTCATAACCGTGAATACGCGCTACTTCTTCAATCAAGTCTTGGTAAATCGTCATGTCAAAACGATGTGATGGTGGAACTACTGTCCACTCACCTTCTGCTTTAACAGTCACATTACAACCTAAACGTGTTAATGCATCCGTAATAAACGCACTTTCAATGCTGTAACCAAGTAATTGATCAACTTGTGCTTGATTCAATTCAATCGCTTCACGTTTTGGCAATAATTCTGCTTTTTCTGCAACGGTAATTGGACCAAACTCACCACCTGCAAGCTCAGCAATTAACTGAGATGCACGATGCATTGCAGTCATCGGCAACTCAAAATCTACACCACGTTCATAACGTTGAGATGCATCGGTATGTAAGCCAAAGCTACGTGCACGACCCGCAACATACAGTTGATCAAAGAAAGCTGATTCTAAGAAAATCTCAGTGGTATTGTCAGAGACTGCAGAAGACAAGCCACCCATAATACCCGCAATGGCTAGTGCTTTTTGATCATCCGCAATCACCATCACGTTTTCAGAAAGCTCAACTTCTTGTTCATTTAACAAGGTCAGTTTTTCTGCAGCTGTCGCTTGGCGTACACGAACCGCACCATCAACTTTACCACCATCAAATGCATGTAAAGGCTGACCGAGTTCCATCAATACATAGTTGGTAATATCGACCAAAATACTGTGTTGACGAATACCTGAACGTGCTAATGCACGTTCCATCCATTCTGGTGTTGGTGCTTTGGTATTGACGTTTTTGATGACACGACCTAAGTAACGTGGGCAACCATCAGTTTCAACAACAACTTTCTTCTCATCAGTAATTGTTGCAGCAACTTCTTTAATTTCAGGGGCAGTTACAGGAAGTTGATTGATCACTCCAATTTCACGTGCAATACCACGAATGCTGAAACAGTCTCCACGGTTTGGTGTAATACTGATATCAATGACATTGTCATCAAGATCTAAATATTCACGGATATTTACACCAACAGGCGCATCAGCAGGAAGCTCTAATAGACCATCGATTTTGTCTTCAAGATCGATTTCTGACGCACCACAAAGCATGCCTTGTGATTCAATACCACGAAGTTTGCCTTTTTTGATTTTGAAATCACCTGGAAGTACTGCACCAATCGTAGCAACCGGTGCTTTCATGCCTGCACGAACATTTGGTGCACCACATACAATTTGTAAAGGTTCAGCTGTACCAATATTTACTGTCGTTACACGTAAACGATCAGCATCGGGATGCTGCTCTACAGTCAAAACCTCGCCAACAACAACGCCTGTAAATGCTTTTGCTGCTGGTGCAAGTTCGTCTACTTCTAGACCTAACATGGTCAATTGGTCAGATAAAGTATCGCTATCAATGGCTGGATTCACCCACGTGCGTAACCAATTTTCGCTAATTTTCATTTCGTTAAAAACCTATTAATTCTAAATTTCTAATCCCCCTCTAACTCCTCCTTTAATAAAGGGGGAGAACCACTCGAGTATTTGCTTCGAGAAGTCCCTCTCCTTTTATAAAGGAGAGGTTAGGAGAGGATTAATAAAAAATCTGTTTAAGCAAATTGGCGTAAGAAACGCACATCGTTTTGGTAGAACATACGTAAGTCATTAATGCCATAACGTAACATTGCAAAACGTTCTACACCTAAACCAAAGGCAAAGCCTTTATATTTGTCAGGATCGATACCCGCTGAACGCAATACATTAGGATGCACCATACCGCAGCCCAATACTTCTAACCATTTACCGCGCTCATCCATAATATCCACTTCAGCACTTGGCTCAGTGAATGGGAAATAAGATGGACGAAAACGTACTTTAAGATCTTTTTCAAAGAATTCGTTAAGCAGGTTCACTAACAAACCTTTTAACTCAGCAAAGCTCGTATTCTCTGCAACGTATAAACCTTCAATTTGGTGGAACATTGGTGAATGCGTTTGGTCTGAGTCACAGCGGTATACACGGCCTGGGCAGACAATACGAATTGGAGGCTGCTGAGTTTCCATTGTACGGATCTGCACACCTGAAGTATGCGTACGTAACAAATGGTTCACATCAAAATAGAAAGTATCGTGCATAGCACGTGCAGGATGGTGGCCTGGAATATTCAATGCTTCAAAGTTGTGATAATCATCTTCAACTTCAGGGCCAGTCGCAACGGTAAAACCTGATTTCGTAAAGAATTGGCAAATACGTTCTTGTACTTGAGTGACAGGGTGAATGCTACCCACCGTTTGACCACGGCCAGGTAATGAAATATCAATCGTTTCGCTAGCAAGCTTTTGTTCTAATGCAGCTTTTTGTAATTCAGCTTGGCGAGTAGTCAGTGCGCCTGTAATCGCTTCACGAACGGCATGAATTTGAGCACCAAAAACTTTACGTTCGTCCGGGTCCATTTTACCGAGCGACTTCGATTGTTCCGCGAGCTGGCTTTTCTTCCCTGTAAATTGCACTCGCACTTGGTCGAGTGTAGCAAGGTCCTCTGCTGCTGCAATCGCAGCGAGCGCTTCAGTGGTCAGGGCTTCCAGTGACATAGTAACTCTCAAAGCAACAATTTAAAAAAATATATAAACCCCTTATTCTAACAGTTTTTAGCCGTTATGATGAAGCGCATTCGCAAGTTAAAATTGCAATAGCATCAAGATTTAAAAAAAGTATAAAATAAATGCAATTTCAACGGGATCCTATCTCTATGGCACTTGATCCAATCTGGAAACAACAACTCACTTTAGTGACGTACGGCAATGAATTCCTAAATCAGGATTTAAGTTTCCAGCGCTGGCTGCAGCACAGTATTTTTGATCAGCACAGTTTCCATTTTCGTGATCTACTTTCGCAGCATTTGTTGGCGCAACATTTTCAAGTTTGGCTCGAAGGCTTAAAAAAACAAGGGGTTCGTCGCTTGAGTTTACATAGCTCAAGTCTTTTAAATGATGAACAAAACCCAAATGCCAACGTGGAACTATTACCTTTCGCACACTTCATTGTGAGCCATGAACAAAATAAAAAGCAGGCATGGATTTTTGGTAAAGAATTGGCTGAGTGGTACACCGCAGACAATGATTATGAAATCCCGAAAGCACAACAAATCCAAGTCCGTCGTGAAACCTTATGGCGTTATGACTTAAATCATAAATTAATTAAACGTGTCGATGCCGATTTGCTGCAACCGAATTGGGATGATATTCGTAACTATACCAACGATGAGCTATTTGAGCAGAAATTAGCAGAAGGTTTTGTTGAACCCACTCTTTTAGGCTCACCTTATTTTGGAAAAAATATACCAGCAGATTCAGAACAAACAGAATCTGTGTATCTATCGCTGCTCCCCACAGATGCCCAAGCAGATTTTGCCCATGATAGTCTGCACCGCTTAGACGCCTTAAACAGCTTTATTGAGGCCAAAATTCAACATCCCTATCATGAGGATGGCACGGTTTTAACCCCTGAAGAGCAACTCAACCTAAGGCATTTTTTACAAAAAATTGAAGATTTAACCGCTAAACTAATTGTTAAAATTGCCAACCATTACAAAACTGCGCGTTTAAATCCAAAGATTGAAAACTCCCCACTCGATGGTTTTAAAACTGATCATCGCCAAGCAACACACAGTAAAATAACGCCGCCACATTCATCGCATAAACCAGGAGCTGGTAGCGTCATTACGCTTATTCTTCTTACTGTGATAATTTGCCTATTGGCTTATTATTTTGGGCTATAAGCGTTAATTGCAACCATCCTAATTTTTATCGATCAAAACAGGTACTTTTCATGAAGTGCTTGTTTATTAGGTGGTGATTAAATAATTAAATGGTCGAATCTCGAGTTGAACACGATGCTCATCACGATGTTGATTAATATAGTGATTAACTGAAACCACTTCACCTTCTAGCTGTGCATCTGCACCATACATAATTTTAACGGATTCGCCTTTACGCGGAATCATTTGCAATTCAACAGTGATACTCCCCTGTCCCATACCTCGAATTTCAGCAAGCATTATGTCGTCCTTTTTATTGTCAATATTTAGTTTTATTAGGAATCGTGCACAAAAATAATTAAAGCTATTTTGTGTAACCAATGACTGAATTAAAAATCATTTGAAGCTACATATCGTATTCGTATGAATCAAGCTGATCTAAAAATTGTTCCACTTGTTTGGGCGTTTTTAAATGAATCCATTGAATATGTTGATATTCAGCTGCGTTCATCATATTAAGGTATTTTTCATGGTTCTTTTTATGCGTTTTGATCATCCACCAAACGATCGAATCACGCCCAAACATACGCCAAAGGCTTTCCTGATTATTTGAGTCAGCCCATAAGTTTTGCTGAGTCAAGGCTCGACTCAAAGCGCGTTTAATTGATCGATAAAGATTAATCGGAAAGGGCAAATCCAACCAAATCACGGTATCTATTTCTGCCCATTTCACTGGAATACTACGTGTATAATTCCCATCAATCACATAACCATTTTTTGCTTGCTTTACTTCTGCTTCAATGCGCGCAAAAAAGATTTCATCGGGACATTCCTGCCAGTCATCTAACCAAAATAGATTATCCAATTCGATATAGCGCAAACCGAGTTTTTCTGCCAAAGCTCTAGAAAATATCGACTTTCCTGTAGCAGATGTACCAACCACATTTATTCTTTTCATCACTTTTATTCTATTTCAGTGGACTGAATGAATACCACGATAGCAGCATTCATGGCATTGGTTAATCTTTATTCTCATGCATAATCTAGATCACCCTCATCCACATTGATAAAGTCTGGTTTAGGCGTGTGTTCAAATTGTACAGCTAAAATATGTGTTTGATGTCCTAAAATTGCTTTAGCAATACGATGCATACCATCCATTACGCGCCCTTCAGCACATAAAATAATCGGATAACTTAAATCAGCTGCATTGACCAATTGCATATGTTCAATCATTTGCTGAGTTGTCGGATGTGTATCAGGAAACCAATAGGCTTCGTTTAATTCTTGAATATCGGTAATAAGAATTTCTTTGACGTTTAGTTTTTCGCTTAATGCAACAAGGCTGTGTACATCCCAAATATAGATATCCTCACCCACTTGGCGAAAATGGTATTGTTTGCGCATTTGAGAATTAATCATGTCGGGCTGAATGGATTGATTAAATCACACATTGCCCTTTCAATCATAAAACTAGCCATAAAAAAAGACCGCTAAAAGCGGTCTTTTTCAAGTCATAAAGACTTATGCAGCCAATGCATCTTTAGCTTTAGAAGCTAAAGCAGCAAACGCAACTGCGTCATGCATAGCGATGTCAGCAAGTACGCGACGGTCGATAATTACTTGAGCTTTTTTCAAGCCAGCAATCATACGGCTGTACGACAAACCATTTTGACGAGCACCAGCATTGATACGCGCAATCCATAGAGCACGGAATTGACGTTTCTTTTGACGACGGTCACGGTAAGCATATTGACCTGCTTTGATTACCGCTTGGAACGCTACGCGATAAACACGTGAGCGAGCGCCGTAGTAACCTTTAGCACGAGCAAGAATTTTTTTATGACGACGATGCGCCTGTACACCACGTTTTACACGAGCCATTTATAAATCTCCTTAGATGTATGGGCACATACGGCGAACTGAAGCAACGTCACTTACGTGAACCATTACACAGCCGCGTAATTGACGAATACGCTTAGCAGATTTTTTGGTCAAAATGTGGCGTTTGAACGCTTGTTTACGCTTAAAACCGGTTGCAGTCGCTTTAAAGCGTTTTGCTGCACCACGGCGAGTTTTCATCTTAGGCATAACAACCTCTTTTGAACACCTGTTCGGAACGTCTGCACCATTGCAAAAACGACCTGCAGGTAAGGGAGCGAATATTCTAAAGGATCTTTGATTAAAACGAAAGCGATTATTTTATGCTGAAATTAATCTTAGTCGATTTTCTGATAAAGCATGTGCGATGAATTTATAAACATCTCAGCAGAAGGCTTATATAATATGCGCACATCAAATCAAAAGACCAATTATGAAATCTGCACAGGATGCTTTTGCAGCTCTTCGTTATCGAGACTTCTCGATTGTGACGCTAAATCAGTTTTGCCTTACTCTAGCCATTTTGATACAAGAAATTATCGTTGCTTATTCTCTGTATCAAATCACCAAAGACCCTTTAACTCTAGGCCTTATTGGACTGGCTGAAGCAATTCCATTTATTGCACTCTCGTTGTGGGGCGGCTATTTTGCTGACCGCTTTAATAAACAGACCATTATGAAAATATGTCTGTTTTTTTCAGTACCCATGCCATTGATACTTTGGGCCTTATTTCATAATTATGGTTTAGAAAAAATCAATGTCGATCAATTATCGTGGGGCATTTATGCCGTAATTTTTGGCCTCGGGACAATTCGTGGTTTTTACAATCCATCTGCAACATCACTCAAGCCTTTTTTGATTCCACGTGAGTTGTATGCCAATGGCGCAACATGGACCACCATTGGCTGGCAAAGTGGCGTGATTATCGGCCCAATGTTAGGCGGTTTTATGCTGGCTTATCTAGGTCGTGAAACTAGTCTACTCACCGTTGCAGGCCTCCTGAGTGTATGTTTTGTGCTGATTAATTTACTTAGCAAACGTAGCTTTCCCAAAATTGAATCAGATAATTTAAAAGACAGTCTGAGTGAAGGTTTTCGCTTTATTTGGAAAACTAAAATTGTACTGTGGTCTATTTCCTTAGATTTGGTCTCTGTACTTTTTGGCGGTGTAATCGCCCTATTACCCATTTTTGCTGAAGACATATTAAAAGTTGGCCCTGAAGGCTTAGGTTACTTACGTGCTGCACCTTCAATCGGTGCATTAATCACCATGATTACACTCACCAAGTTTCCGCCTACCCATCATGCATGGCGCAACATGCTGCTTGCAGTGGCAGGTTTTGGTGTATTTACCATTCTTTTTGCTTTCTCAAATAATATGTGGCTTTCCCTCTTTGCTCTTGCAATGACCGGTGCATGTGACAGCGTTTCTGTCGTCGTGCGTCAAACGATTTTACAGCTTTATCCACCTGAAAATATGCGTGGCCGTGTTGCAGCAGTAAATGGCATGTTTGTCTCTAGCAGTAATGAACTTGGGGCTTTTGAATCCGGTTTAGCAGCAAAATATATGGGCACCATCATGGCGACGTTGTTTGGTGGCTGCATGACCATGGCGGTAGTCGCGATTAGTTGGGCAAAAACCAGAGACTTGTTTGGCGTCGACATCACACATCAGTCGAAAAAATAATCGGCTATTTTTCATTTAAACCTTGCCAGTATTTCTAATACAGGAAATACTGCGCAGCAATATTGAAGCAAAATCACCCTATGAGTGATGCAAGACGAAACCTATGAAACAAATCCTGTGCTTATCTCTTCTCGTTAGTGTTCCATTTACCACAGCACTCAGTGCACAAGCTAAAACCCATCAACTCCCTGCACAAAATATTGACGTTGCACCTGCACATCTTACTACCCGTTTAAATTGGTCAATTTTTCCGAAACCGATTTACGCCAATGAAGATTTAAAACAGCGTGACCGAGCTGCCATTATTCGGGTAGCTGCAAATGCCAAAGGTAAAATTACCGATGCAAGTGTTGAAGAAAGTACAGGTATCGATGCACTGGATCGTATTTTGATTCAAGCGGTTAAAAAAGCTGAAGTGAAACCACACACAGAAAATGGTGAAACCAAAGCCATCATTGGTTATCAAGCCTTTAATTTAAGGGTTAAAGGCAATACACCTGTATGTGATTTCAACTTTGATTCAAAAGTTTGGAATGCACAAAATACAGATAAAAAAACTGCTTTTAAATATGCTGCTCAACCTAATTTAGACATCAATAGCAGTGAATTGAAGCAGCATGATCGTAAAGTCAAATTTAACTTTAAAGTGGATAAACACGGGCAAGTGAAAAAGGTGAAGATCAAGCAGGGTTCAGGCATTTATGCAATTGATCAGAAAGTGGTTCAAGCACTGAGAAATAGTCAAATCTCTGTCAAACGTACAGCGAGCACGCTATGGGTCTATAAAAAATCGAACTTTAAAGATGAAATTCAATTTAGATTGAATAGTTGTAAATAACTAAAATCTTCGTACAAAGACAAAAAGACAGAGATAAATAAAATATCCTCTGTCTTTTTTATGCAAAGAAACCAATAAAAACTAAATAAACCACTAAATAACGTGCAACTTTTGCTGCTGTAACGATCAAAACAAAGCGCCAAAAGTTTTCTTTCATTAAGCCCGCTATTAAGGTAATTGGATCACCAATTATCGGCAACCAACTAAAAAGCAGTGACCAATAACCATATTTTTGGTAGATGCCTTGAGCTTGCAGCACTTTGACTTCAGACACTGGAAACCACGACTTATTTTTATAATGTTCAATTTTAAGGCCGAGCCACCAGTTCACACATGAACCTAAAATATTTCCAACACTCGCCACACTAATAAGCGCCGCAGCACTCCATTGACCTTGCGCAAGTAAACCTAAGAGTACTGCTTCAGATTGAAGCGGTAATAACGTTGCAGCTCCAAACGCACTTAGAAATAAAGCAATGAGTGCCATATGTAGATGCTTAAAGCCCTAACTTTTTCTTCGACTTTAAATATTCAACGTTCGACCAAATTACTGCGGCAATAATAACCACGATTCTAGACCATTTATATTGCTGCGAAATCGGCTCAATTGCAGCCCGCATGATGCTTTGATCCTTGGTATGTAAATCTGCAAGAATATTTTGCACATGCACAATTTCAGCGACGAATAGAACCAAACAGCCTGCAATACCAAAAATAATACTCCAATAGATTCTTGGGTTATTTTCAACAATGCGGGTAAAATTTAAGAAAAAGTCTTTCATCACAAAATCATCCAACTAGACTGTCAACAATGTATTTATTTCGGCAGCGCCGCATTCTAACACAGCACGATAATTTTCTTTTGTTTCCAGCTTAAAACTCAATTTAAGCCTTTATGCAATTTACATTCAAGCAGGACACTTTTAATCTGCGTCACATCTATTGATAAAACTTAAAAACTAGATCTATGAAAAAAACTATTGCCTTGAGTATTTTAATATTGCTGCAAAGTTTGACCGCCTTACATGCGGAAATACCAACAAACGCTGCCAAACAAGAAGTTCACACACGTGGTGAAATTGTTTGGCTAAAAAGACCTGTGTTCGATTTTAATAATGCAGAACTTGGCAATCAAAATCGTGCGTTAGCCTTTAAACTATATGTATTGACGACAGGCGAAATTAAAAAGGCCGAATTAGTCAAAAGCTCAGGGATCACCCAAATTGATCAACGAGTTGAACGTTCACTTTTACGCGCTAAATTTAAACCTTATATTGAAAATGGTGTGGCCTATCCTTTTGTAGCTGTACAACCATTTTCCCTCACCACCACTCAAGAAACAGAAAAGCCGTGGTGGAAAAAGTTACTCTTTATTCAATAAAAAAAGAGCATGTTTCCATGCTCTTTTTTTAGACTTGTATCGATAATGCTTTTTGCACTGCGGGTCGAGCGGTTAAACGCTCAACATATTCTTTCACATAAGGATACTCTTCAAGCTGAATTTGCTGCCACTCATGACGCAAGATCCAAGGGAAAATTGCCATATCTGCAATTGAATATTCACCCGCAACATAATCTTGCCCGACCAAGTGCTTATTCAGCACACCATATAAGCGCTTGGTTTCTTCCACATAGCGGTTGGTTGCGTAAGGAATACGCTCAGGTGCAAAACGACTAAAATGATGATTTTGTCCAAGCATTGGTCCAACCCCCCCCATTTGCCACATTAACCATTGTTCAACTTCAACACGCTCAAATTCATCTTCAGGGTAATACAAACCCGTTTTACGCCCCAAATATTGTAAAATTGCACCCGATTCAAACACTGAAATTGATTCGCCGCGCGGTCCATTTTGATCAACGATGGCAGGAATTTTATTGTTCGGTGAAATGGCTAAAAAATCAGGCTGAAATTGATCATTGGCTAAAATATTAATGGGAATAATCTGATAATCAAGCCCCATTTCTTCAAGAGCAATACTGATTTTAAGACCGTTTGGTGTTCCCCAATAATAAAGATCAATCATTGTTTTTTATACTCAATAAAGCCATTTTGGCGATGCACTGACACCTTAGTTTATTTTACTTAAAACAACAAGCGATAAAAATACCACTAAAATAAACCCATTCTTATCAAAATCTTATAATAAAATATCAAAAATATTTTTACTTTTTTCTTGAAAAATAGCTAACTCAACATATATCTATTTTACATAAGGATTGCCACAATCTTATGCACTGTCGATGTTTAACATGACAGATCTGATTTTCTTGTTTTTATAACTTTGCTTAATTTGAGAGAGTTCTAATCATGAGTAACTTAAATCTTCATCCATTATTCCGTCGTAGTATCGGTTTCGATCGCTTAAATGATTTTATTGATTATGCCATGCAAAGCGACGCACCCAATTATCCGCCGTATAATATCGAAAAGACAGCTGAGAATAGCTATCGCATTGTGGTTGCAACCGCAGGTTTCTTGCAAAATGAGTTATTGATTCATTTAGAAAATCAACTGCTCACAATTGAAGGTAAACCCGAATCCATTAGTGAAGAAACGGTTGAATATTTGCATAAAGGCATTGCACGTCGCTCATTTAAGCTGTCTTTACGTTTAGATGAACATATTGAAGTGCAACATGCAAACTATGAAAACGGTTTATTAACTATTGAACTGCAACGTATCGTACCAGAAGAAAAATTACCGCGTCAGATTCCAATTGGTCGAAAAGCCATGTTGGAAGATCAGCAAACGGCTGAAAAAACTATTAATGCAGAATAAGTCTTAAAAGCAAAAGAAAGACCCAAAAGGGTCTTTCTTTTTACATCTAAACATCGTTGTCACTTAACGTTTAGCCCTAAAAAAAAGCCCTGCAATTGCAGTAATGCCAGTCAGTTAAGAAATTGACTGGCATTTTCTTGGATATTTTTGTGCTTTAATTTTCACTACTCGCGGACATTGCCTTTGCCTTTTTTCAGGTAATACAAATATTTTAGATTGTTCAAAT
>NZ_VPDH01000038.1:0-35216 GCF_013417785.1 Acinetobacter sp. YH12227
AAGTCAATGAAGCCTATACCACCCAAATCTGTTCGTGCTGCGGTGAGATCACCTCAAGTAGTCCGAGAGGTAGGACAGGTCTTGGAATAAGAGAATGGTCATGTGAGTGTGGTGTCACTCACGATAGGGACTTAAATAGTGCCATGAACATTCTTGCGCTTGGGCATAAGCGTCTAGCTGTAGGAATCACCTCCGTTTAAGGGAGGTGAGGATGTCAACGATAGCAACAATCTTTATGGCGGACGAGAAGGAGAGTAATTTGTCTCAGAAAAAGAAATCTCTTAAAAAGGAAATTAAAGCGAGGTTAAACAAAATTTCAAAACATAATTCTGTTTTGAAGAAACTACAAAAACGACTGAAAAAGTTATAGTCCTAAACCATTCATCAACTGAAAAGCCTGCCTATCGCAGGCTTTTCTTATAGGTTTGCACTATATTATTCAAAGTACATTAACTATTTTTAAGTTCAGAGTGTCGGTGTTTTCGTGTGAAGTAAAACAATTGCAGTGTACCCATAAGAAGGACTGTAGCGGCAATAATGAACTGCTGGTGATAACTCACGCCATAATGTTGTAACAAGCTAAAGCTTAGTCCACCTAAAAGTTGAATACTTGCAAAACACAGTGTCGCAATACTCCAAAGCTTTTTATATGCAGTGCCATAAATTTGTAGAATGGTATAAGAAGTAAGAAAGACTACCGCAGGATTTAATAAGCCTGTAAAAAACGATGACATAAAGGTGAATAGTGGGCTGTCATTCAAAACTGCAACAAATATTCCAAGTACATATAGGCTATACAGCACCTTTAATGCACCAATATTACCTAACCTTTGAGCGAGTAAATAAGCCGAAAATGCGCCCAGCGCACTCCCTGTGCCATATAAAATCCAATTGAGATTAATTCCAAGTGGAAATAAATGTAGGGTATTGGTGAGATAATCAATCCAAAATAGTGAATGGGGTACGTATGCAAATGCACTGGTGCTATATACGATGAGTAGGCAATAGTACAAAGCGCTAATCTTTTCTGAATTTTGTTGTGCCAGCGTTGGTGCGTTTAAATATTGTTTAAAGCCTTTTAGTAAATAACTGAGTATTACGCAAATGAATGTGGCAAAAGAAAATAAAATGATCCATGCGTACTGTGTGGAAATGTCGTGAATATAAGGAAGGAATAAGGTGGCCATGAGTACACCTAAACCGATACCACTAAAACCAATAAAATTGATTCTGAATCGATCTTTGAGCTCACAGCATTGCGCAACCACACTCGGTGACAGGATCATTAATAGTCCACCGCTGATCCCTGAAATAATACGCCATCCCATATACCAGTATTCAGAAAAACCTGAGAAAGCGCAGCTTAATAAGCTGATCGTTCCAGCAATAGCGGCAACCTGAATGTAACACATCATACTTCGATCTTGAGGGAGTTTCATTGCCCAAAAAGCACCAGCAAGATAGCCTAATAAATTGGCACTACCTAGAATACTCGCGAAACTCGCACTCCAGCCAAAAGCTTCACGGGTTGAGGGAAGTAATGCAGTATATGAAAAGCGAAGAATACCAATCCCTAGGCACATGCTAAGGCAAAGAAATAGACTTAGTCTTATTTTGTTTGAGGACATCCTGTACTCATGAATTTTTTATGATTGGTTAAAAAATAACATAAATAAGATATTGAAAAGTAAACCAAGCTCAAAATTTGACTAAAGTCTGAGTGAGTCTATGTGCGACATGGTAAAAATCACGGCTATAAAAAAACCGCACTAGAGTGCGGTATTTTTAAGTAAATACTTAAAGCAATGTGTCTATTAACGCATTTTTGCCAAGAAACGACCTAAACGAGTAATTGCTTCACGAAGTTCATTTTCAGCAGGTAAGAACACCACACGGAAATGATCTGGAGTTGGCCAGTTGAAACCTGTGCCTTGTACTAAAAGAACTTTTTCAGCTTTCAAGAAATCCAACATGAATTTCTCATCATCTTGAATTGGGTAAATTTCAGGATCTAATTTAGGGAAGCAGTACATTGCGCCTTCAGGTTTAACACATGATACACCCGGAATATCGTTTAGCATTTCCCATGCGATATTGCGTTGTTCGTATAAACGGCCACCTGGGCGAATAAGGTCATTAATTGACTGATAGCCACCTAATGCTGTTTGAATTGCATACTGAGCTTGATGATTGGCACATAGACGCATAGAAGCCAACATGTCTAAACCTTCGATATAATCAAGCGCTCGTGATTTATCACCGGTAATAGCCATCCATCCTGAACGATAGCCTGCAATACGGTACGCTTTTGATAAACCATTAAATGATACGCAAAGCTGATCACCAGCTAAAGCTGCGACAGAAACATGTTCAATGCCGTCGTATACGATTTTGTCGTAAATTTCATCAGCGAATAAAATCAGGTCGTATTTTTTAGCAAGGGCAACAATTTGCTCAAGTACATGACGTGGATATACAGCACCCGTTGGGTTGTTCGGGTTAATAATGACAATACCACGTGTATTTGGCGTGATTTTGCTTTCCATATCTGCAATGTCTGGATACCAGAAATTTTCTTCATCGCATTTATAGTGAATAGCTGTACCACCTGAAAGATTGACTGCTGCTGTCCATAGTGGATAGTCAGGCATTGGAACCAACATCTCATCGCCATCATCCAATAAGCCTTGCATTGCCATAACGATAAGTTCAGAAACACCATTTCCTACATACACGTCATTGACGTGCATATTGAGAATGCCTTTTTGTTGGTAATACTGGCAGATCGCTTTACGCGCTGGGAAAATCCCTTTTGAGTCGGTATAGCCGATAGCGTTCGGTAAGTTTAATGCTACATCGTTAATAATTTCTTGTGGTGCTTCAAAACCAAATGGGGCTGGGTTGCCGATATTCAGTTTAATAATTTTATGCCCAGCTTCTTCCATTTCGTTGGCCGCTCGCAACACTGGCCCGCGAATGTCGTAGCAAACGTGCTCGAGCTTAGACGATTTCTTAATTTCGCGTGGGGTGTTGATAATGTTCGGCATTTTTATAGTCTCGGAAGGAGTGGAGGTCACTTTTGCATAACGATATAAATAGCTTTTAAATGTCTCGGTTGTTACTAAATCGAGATGATGTTCATCTCTGAGTAGGGCAACAATTTTTTCATGCGTAAACCCTGCCTGTTGATATTGTTTAATCATGGGCAGTAGATTTTTAAAAATTACGCTTTTTTTCTGCGACATTCTTTAATCCTGAGCAAGAGTAGGACTAAGCCTAACACTAAATTTTCTGACAAAAAAGCATTTATTTTTTATATTTGCTCACCTTGGTTTTTTATTTGCTTACTTTTTGCTTTTAAAGACATTATATAGATTTTGTAAATTGTTGAATAAAGACTAGAAATTTAGGATTGGATGACGTAAATATAGGATTATCCTATTTTAAATAGCACGATATAAAGGGACGTCATCATGGGAAAACTCAATAAAACAGAAAGGGAATGGCAACGAGAATTATCGCCTGAAGAGTTTCGCATTACGCGTCAGAAGGGGACTGAGCAAGCATTCACAGGCAAATATTGGAATACTAAGCAACAAGGAACTTATACCTGTCGTTGTTGTGGTGAGCCGTTATTTTCTTCGGAAACCAAATACGATAGTGGATGTGGTTGGCCAAGTTTTTATAAGCCGATTGAGCCTTCAGTGGTTGATGAAAATGTAGATACGACGCACGGTATGGTCAGAACTGAAATTGTTTGTCATCATTGTGACGCACATTTAGGGCATGTTTTCCCTGATGGACCACAGCCGACAGGTTTACGTTACTGTATCAATTCGGCGTCATTAGAATTAGAAACAAAAGAAAAAAATGATGAGGAAACTTATCCATGACCACCATTCACCAGTTTGAAGCAGAATTACTGGACGGTACAAATAAGTCCTTTGCTGATTATGATGGCAAGGTTTTATTAATTGTAAATACAGCCAGTAAATGTGGATTTACACCGCAATTTGCGGGTCTAGAGAAAATTTACGAACAATATAAAAATCAAGGCTTAGAGGTTTTGGGATTCCCGTGTAACCAATTTGGTGGGCAAGATCCGGGCTCAAACGATCAAATAGGGGCTTTTTGTCAAAAGAACTATGGCGTGTCTTTTCCGATGTTTGCCAAAGTAAATGTAAAGGGGCCTGAAGCGCATGTGATTTTCCGATACTTAACCAATAATTCTAAGGGTGTATTGGGTAATGGTATTAAATGGAACTTCACCAAGTTTTTAATTGGCAAAAATGGGCAAGTTATTAACCGTTATGCACCGACAACTAAACCTGAAACATTAACCGAAGATATTGAAAAAGCCTTAGCTCAAGCTTAACGGCTTAAGTAAATTTTATGATTAAGGCGCGCTAGCGCCTTTATTTTTATCTAGATGTTTTATACTGACTTCTGTTTATTTGAAGGCCATAAAATTGTTTAAGCGACGGATTAAATATCACATTTTTATCGTATTGTATGTTTCAACTTTATGTATATTGTGTGTTTCAACTTTATGTATCAGTGCAGCTTGGGCAGAAACCAATCTTGATCGCACAAAAGATACTCGGGTTAGTGAGCTATTAAAACTGTTGAAAACGCCTGTAGCAGAATATGAACCAACACGTGTTGCAGATGTTGTTGATCCTAAACTTAAGAGAAAAAAATATGTTGTTTCTTGGGTGAATGCACCGCTATATAAAGGTTCTCTAATTGAGAAAAAAGACTATAAACATCCTGTAAAAATTGAACTCACTGTCATTGCATCAACAGGTTATATTGGCAGCTCGAAGATTATTGCAAGTTCTGGTTCGAAAAGTTTTGATTTGAAAGTTCAGAAGTCTCTATTGGTTGCACGACTTGAGCCAATCCCCATGGTTGATAAAAATCTTAGCTATACAGTTGAACATGAATTTAGTATGACTCCACCGCAATAATTGGCTTGCCGAGTGTTATTTTTGACGTTTATGAATAAGGGGATTTAAAGCCCTGATCAGTTTTAGTGTACGGCTCTAAAACAGATTTATATTGTATTGCTAAGTTTAAAGCATTAAAAAATATCAGTTAAGTCATTAGCTAACGCAATTAAGTTAAGTAAACCTTAATAAAAAATTACAATCAAAAAATATAAGTTAATAAAAAAATCACATAGAGAAATTTAAAATGAAAAGATAAATGCTAATAATTATCATTTATTATGTGGGCGTATTTTTTAGGATAATTCTCCCAATGTTAAAAATGAAGCAGCTTTGTGTGATGATGGCCTGCATTACTCAGGGGTTTACATATGCTTATGCCAGTGAAGGGACTGAAACGACTCATTCAATTGCAAATGCTTATAACACTGCTGTGCAAACTTTAGATGCAATTAATGTGGTTGTGAGTGCGGATGCATCTGCAAATGGCTTAATGAAGCCTTATGCAGGTGGGCAAGTCGCTACTGGAGGTAAAGTCGGTATTTTTGGTAATCAGAAAAATTTAGAAACGCCATTTAATATCACAAGCTATACCAATCAATATATCCAAGATCGCCAAGCAAAAAGTGTCGGGGAAGTTCTGCAAGCAGATGCAGGGGTTCGAACTGCAAAAGGGTATGGAAATTTTCAAGAAGCGTATTTTATCCGTGGTTTTGCACTCGCATCAGATGACACAGCTTATAACGGCCTTTATGGCATATTGCCGCGACAATACATTCCAACAGAACTCTTTGAACGTGTTGAAGTGTTTAAAGGTGCCTCAGCATTTTTAAATGGAGCAATTCCGGGTGGAACAGGGATTGGTGGATCAATTAACTTACTGCCTAAACGTGCCAGTAATGATCCTTTAACTCGCGTTACTATAGGTACAAACTTTAATGGTGGCTATGTAGCTTCGGATGTATCCCGTCGTTTTGGTACTGATGATAAATTCGGTGTCCGTGTAAATACTGCTTACCATGATGGTGGAACTGAAGTTGATAAAGAAAATAAAACTTTGGGGTTGGCTGCTCTTTCTGCCGATTATAAAGGTGACCGATTCCGTTTATCTGGCGATTTAGGCTATAACAATAACCGTCTTTCTGAAAACCGTCCGAGTTTACGTTTAACCAATGCAGTTGCACAGATTCCGAGTGCTTCACAATATGCCAATTATCATGGTCAAGCATGGACGTATTCAAACGAGGAGGACATCTTCGGGAGTGTACGCGCAGAATATGATCTTAGCGATGCAACTACAACCTATGCAGCCTATGGTTTTCGTAAATCTGAAGAAGCAGGTGTCTATTCTAGTCAGCAATTAAGTGATACCGAGGCAGGCACGGCAAAGCTTTCTGCATCAATGATTCCACGTAAAGACACCAATCATAGTGCTGAAATTGGCTTAAAATCTAAATTTGAGGCCGGTGCTTTTAAACACCAAGTAGTAGCTTCTAGTTCGATCTACCGTGCTGATAAGCGTTATAGCTATGGTTATGCGACCAGTTTGAACGATAATTTTTACGATCCAATTTATCCTGAAAACTCTAATATTGATAAATGGTTAGGCAAGGCTGGAGCATATCCAAAAGCTGGTTTAAGTACATTTAAAAGTATTGCCTTGGGGGACAATATTTCAATGCTAGGTGATCGCTTGACCGTCATGCTCGGTGCGCGTTATCAAGACGTGGATCAAGATGTATATTCTTACGGGACATATAAATACAACATTAATAAGCATCAGCTCACTCCAGCATTAGGGCTAAGCTATAAATTAACACCAGAATTATCAATGTATGCTAATTACATTGAAGCCTTGGTACAAGGTGAAGCGATTCTAGATAGTGAAGGTAATAATTATCTTGCCGATCCATTTGTGTCGAAACAAAAAGAACTTGGTCTGAAATACGAAAACGGTCAGGTAGGTGGAACACTGAATTATTTCTTTACAGATCGACAAAAGGCTTCAGTCAATACTTCCGGTTCTGCACAAATCAGTCAAGCGACCAATATTCACCAAGGTATTGAGTTTAATGCCTATGGTCAACTGACTGATTCAATCAAAATATTGGGTGGGGCAACGTGGATTGATACTGAACAAAAAGACACCTATCAAGGGTTATTTGAGGGGCATCGTGTGATTGGTGTTCCTGAGTTCCAAGCGAATGTGGAAGCAGACTGGAAATTGCCAACTGAGCAGGACATCAGCTTAAATGGTCGTGTGGTGTATACCGGTTCAACCTATGCGAACAATGCCAATACGTTGAAACTAAACGATTGGACGCGTGTTGACGTGGGGGCGAACTATAAAACTCAAATTAATACAGTGCCTACCACTTTGAATTTTAGTGTCACAAATGTAATGGATAAAGATTATTGGGCTTCTGCTTCAGTCAATGATTACACGTATTTATCAATTAGTGAGCCTCGAACTTTTAAACTCAGTGCAACTTTTGACTTCTAAGTCTGCATAATGTCGACTTAAAAGTAAAAAATGCCCCAAATGTGGGGCATTTTTTACATCAAATAGATTGATTTAAACTGTTTAAAGTACAGCTTTCAAGCGACGAATAACTTCTTCACATTGAGCAATATCAGCAACCAATGCTAAGCGGACATGATTTTCACCTGGATTACCTTGTGCTGTATCACGTGACAGATAACGGCCTGGTAATACCTTAACATGTGCTTTTTCCATTAAGATTTTGGCAAAAGCTTCGTCATTGTCGACTTTTAACCAGTAATAAAAACCTGCATCGGGTTTTTGCAAAGGTAGTAAGTGACCTAGCTCACGTTGGAATAAATCAAATTTAGCACGGTATTGGACGCGATTTTCTTCGACATGTGCTTCATCATCCCAAGCGGCAATAGATGCAATTTGGTGTTGTACAGGCATGGCTGCGCCGTGATAAGTACGGTATTGAAGATAAGGTTTTAACAATGTAGCATCACCGGCAACAAAGCCCGAACGCATACCCGGCAAGTTTGAACGCTTAGACAATGAGTGGAAGACCACGCAGTTTTTAAAATCGTCACGACCGATTTCAGCACAGACTTCGAGTAATCCAATAGGTGCTTCATCAAACCAGAGTTCTGAATAGCATTCATCCGAAGCAATCACAAAGTCATATTTGTCTGAAAGGGCAATGAGTTTTTTAAACTGCTCTTTTGACAGAACTGCACCTGTTGGATTTCCCGGTGTACAGACAAATAACAACGCAGTTTTTTCCCAAACTTCTGCAGGAACTGCATCAAAGTCACCTAAGTAGTTGTTTTCTTCTGTGCAGTTAATGAAGTATGGTTCAGCACCTGCAAGTAAAGTTGCGCCTTCATAAATTTGGTAAAACGGATTTGGCATCACCACATAAGGTGTATCTTCACGTTTAACCAAAGCTTGTACAAACGAGAAAATCGCTTCGCGCGTACCAGAAACAGGCAGAACGTTGCTATCGGCACTAATGGTATTCAGTTTGAAACGACGCGTTAACCAATTGGCAATACTGGTGCGAAGCTCAGGCAAACCTTTACTGTTTGGATAAGTCGATAAGTGCTGGAAGTTGTCAATAATTGCTTGCTTCACAAACTCAGGTGCAGGATGTTTTGGTTCACCAATTGAAAGCGGAATTAAAGGCAAATCTGCTGGCTTCACATCCTGAAATAACTTATTGAGCTTTTCAAAAGGATAAGGGTGCAATAATGACAAACTGGAGTTCATGGAATTGATACCGATCAATTTAAGTTAATGATGACTACAAACTTGATTTGATGCTTCGTCTAAAGCTAACTTTAATTGTGCAGCAAAGGTTTCAGCTTCAGCATCGCTCATTGGTGAGCCATCTTTTTTGGTGACATAAAAAATATCTTCAGCACGTTCACCCAACGTTGCAATTTTCGCAGAGTGAATATCTAGGCCTTGCATCATAAATAAACCACCAACTTTGGCAAGTAAGCCAGGGTGGTCAAGCGTTGCAATTTCAACCATATTTTGCTGTAGGGCTTCGTTTACTGTAATGCTAACGGTATTTTCAATGTCAAAGTGACGCAGTTGACGTGGAATACGGCGCTGCATTAAACCTGGATACTTATCTGATTGGCTCAAGGCCTTTTTCAATGCTTCAATTACAGTATTTTCACGTTCAGGGTCGGTGAGTAATGTCCCGAAGCGATCCAGTACCACATAGGTATCCAAACTAAATGCTGTTGAAGCTGTAATGATTCGGGCGTCTTGAACATCGAGATTCATACGGTCAAGAATGGCAACCGTCGTAGCGAATAAATTTGGCTGATCTTGTGTGTAAATAAAGATCTGTACTGCATCTTGAGCAAATTTACGATGAGCACGCATTAGTACCAAAGGTTCAGCATTGTTGCCATGTTGTAAAATGGCACGGGTATGCCATGCAATTTCATCGGCAGACTCTTTGATGAAATATTCATCGCCTAATTCTTGCCAAACTTTTTCTACATCTGCCAAAGCGAAGTCATTCACCAATAACTCGCTTGCGGCAAATTTTGTGTCCTCAATCAGCATTTGATAGTCGACTGGACGACCTAAGCCTGAGCGAATCACATCACGTGCTTGAGTGTAGAGTTGGCGCATAAGCGATGCACGCCATGTATTCCAAAGTGTTGGGTTGGTTGCATTGATATCTGAAACTGTCAGTGTGTAAAGATAATCAAGATGCTCCATATCCCCCATTTTTTCTGCAAACTCTTGCACGACATCTGGGTCGGAAATATCTTTTTTCTGTGAAGTTACAGACATGACGAGGTGACTTTGGATTAACCACGCGACTAAATTACATTCACGTTCAGTAAAGCCATGGGCACGACAGAATTCAATCGCGTCAGCAGCACCGAGCTCGCTGTGATCCCCACCACGACCTTTGGCAATGTCATGAAAAATGGCAGCAAGATAGACAATGTCACGACGTGCTAGGCGTTGGAATACAGAGCTTACGACAGGGAAGTCTTTAGCGAACTCAGGTTCTTTAAAACGATTTAGATTACGCAGTAATAATAGTGTGTGAGCATCGACCGTGTAGATATGGAATAAGTCATATTGCATCAGGCCCATAATTTGCCCAAAGGCAGGAATATAGTTGCCTAGAACACCATAGCGCTTCATGGCAACCATCGTGTCATACAAGCGATATGGCGAGCGAATGATCGCCATAAATAAAGCTTGATGCGCAGGATTATCGCGATAATTTTGATCGATACGTTTTGCAGCCAATGTCAGTAGGCGTAAGGTACGTGCTCGAATGCCTTCAATTTCAGGACGATTCGCTAATAAATAGAAAATTTCTAAAATTGCACTCGGATTTTCTGAGAAAATTTTATGGTGTTGAACTGCGAGTTTGCCATCCACCAATTTAAAATTCTCGTTAATTTCTTCAATTTTACGTTCGTAGTCAGGCAGACGGGGAGTAATCACCGATTCATTGAAATAGGCCAACAGCATTTCATTAAGCGTTGAAACCTGCTGGGCACTACGGTAGTAACGTTTCATGAATTGTTCGATTGGATAATTTGGCGATTTACCTTCTTCGCGGTGATAGCCAAACATCGCCGCAATATCGCGTTGATAATCGAACAATAAGCGGTTTTCATCACGCTTGGTCAAACGATGTAGATGATGGCGAATTTCCCAAAGGAAACTTTCAGTTTCTTCCAGTACGCCCAGCTCAAATTCAGAAATAAAACCTAAATGTACAAGGTCGTAAATGCGGTTAACGCGGAAATGGCGTTTCGCAATCCAACCAATTTGGTTGATATCACGAATACCACCCGGTGCATTTTTAATATCAGGTTCTAAGTTACTTTCAGTATTGTTGTGTTGAGCATAGCGTTTGGCTTGCTCTTGCATTTTGGCATCAAAGAAGGTTTTATCGGTCCATGTTTGCGATACGATACGACGTGGCCATTTGGCTAAATGCTCATTACCGACAATTAACCGTGCTTCAATTAAGGCTGTTGCAACAGTTAAATCATTAGTCGCTTGAGCAACGCAGTCGTTAATGGTACGAACACTAATGCCCGGTTTGAAATTGCCGACATCCCAAAGTGATGAAATAAAGGTTGAGATGAGTTTTTCTTGTTCTGGACTGATTTCATCTTCTGACAAAATCATAATATCGACATCAGAATAAGGCAGCATTTCGCGGCGGCCATAACCACCGACTGCAAATAAGCCTAAGTCTGTATTTTCTAATTCAGCATGTGTCCAAAGAAATTTTAATGCTTCATCAATCAGATTTGAACGTGCCAAAATCACGTCACGAATGGACTGTCCATTTTCAAAACATTCCTGAAGCTGATTTTCAACATCTGTTCGCCATTGGTTGATGGCCTGAATGTCGTGGTTACTTTTAATGTAATTCAGCAGAGGAAGCGTATTAATCATGAACAGTGGTCCGTTATGGTGTTACAAACTTAGTTTTGTTGAACACTAACTTGTTGCGCAGTATGTTGAGCAAGTTCGCGTGCTTGATCGGTTGTTTCGGCACGTGCTGTTGCTACCCCCATACGGCGGCGTTTAAAGCCTTCTGGTTTACCAAAAAGACGTAAATCGGTGTTGGGGTTAGCCAATGCAAGATTTAAGCCATTAAAGGATAAATTTTTATCATCCACGCCTGCATAAATAACCGCGCTGGCAGCGGTACTGTGACGAGCTGTGTTGACAGGTAAGCCAAGAATAGCCCGTGCATGTAATTCAAATTCACTTTGGAATTGAGATGCAAGGGTGACTAAACCGGTATCGTGTGGACGAGGTGATACTTCACTAAACCATACTTTATCGCCTTTGACAAACAGTTCCACGCCAAATATGCCACAGCCGCCTAAAGCAATGGTTACTTTATTGGCAATACGTTTTGCTTCTTCAAGTGCCACAGGTGTCATGGCCTGAGGTTGCCAACTTTCGACATAGTCGCCAGCATCTTGACGATGACCAATTGGGTCGCAGTATGAGGTTTCAATTTCACCAGTTTCGGCATTTTTAGAACGAACGGTAAGTAGGGTAATTTCAAAATCAAAATCAATTTGTGATTCAACAATCACCGTGCCTTGATTCACGCGACCACCGGTTTGTGCATATTCCCAAGCAGCATCAACTTCATCAAAACTCTTTACTCGAGATTGTCCTTTTCCTGAAGAAGACATAACTGGCTTTACAAAGTTTGGATAGCCGATGTCGTCACAGGCAGCACGAAAAGCATCTAATGTATTTGCAAAGCGATAAGCAGAAGTCGGTAAGCCTAGCTCTTCTGCAGCAAGGCGGCGGATGCCTTCGCGATTCATCGTGAGATTCACTGCTTTTGCAGATGGGATTACGGTGGCAATATTTTGTTCTTCAATTTCGACCAAAACTTGTGTCGCAATCGCTTCAATTTCAGGCACGATTAAATTGGGTTTTACTTGCGTAATTAAGGCTTTTAATACTTCAGGATCGGCCATATTTAAGGTATGGGAAAAATGTGCAACCTGCATAGCGGGCGCATGGTCATAACGATCAGCAGCATGAACTTCGACACCTAAGCGTTGTAGTGAAATCACAACTTCTTTACCAAGTTCACCAGAACCTAACAGTAAGACTTTAAAAGCTGAAGACTGAAGTGGAGTACCAATAGTTACGCTCATGTAAATCATCCATGCTTGATTTTATGGGGTTTTAGCATAGCAGAACTGTTTGCCGAGTTTAGATTTCATTCACATAAATAAATGATATTGTCCAACAATTTTTTTTATATCGTTTTATTTGAAATTAGACTTTTAAATATTACAGCGTAGTGAATTCAGTTTAGTGTAAGTAAGCCTAAAGAAAATCTGAACCTTAGGCTTCATTTCATTACCGATATTTGAATTAGATTTAGAAGTGAAAAGGTATGTAGGTATAAACTAAACCATATGCCAAAGCTGCAGTTAAGGTAGCAAGGACAATACGCTTAAACTTAAAGTACAAACCAGTGAGTACAGCAAAACCAACCAACATGGCGAAGCTTTTATTGGGTGTTTCAAGCAGTGGAGGTAAAGTTGCAACCACTAACATAGAGCTAATGGCAGCAATGCCAATTGAGCCTAAGGCAATTTTTAACCATAAAGCGCCACGCTTTTGTGAGCCTTGCTGAAACTTCTGAATGACATAAAATGGCCCAAAACGAGACGCAAAGTTAGCAATACCGACTAATATGCCCACCAGAATAATTTCAAGATTCATGATGCTTCTCCCATGTGTTCTGGGTCTGGTTGTTTAAGAACGTAATGTTTAAACAGACCAGCAAAAATACCGGATGAAATACCAATGAAAATTGCCGCAGATAAATCAATAAAGTAACAGGCAATCGCAGAGACAATAATCGTTACTGCAACCACAAAGGTATGTTTTTTCTCAAAGGCAGCGAGCAAGAAGCTCAGGAATAATGCAGGAAGTAAAAAGTCGAGTGCAGCTTGTAAAAATTGTGGAAGGTTGCTGACTTGATCGGCAAATAAACCACCTAAAAAAGAGCCAGTTGCCCATGACAGCCAACTAAATAAGCTGAGTCCTAACATCCAAGATTCTGACCATTCTTGACGGCGCTGTGACAGTTTGATCATGCCTGAAGCGAAAACTTCGTCGGTGAGACCCCAAGCCCAAACCGCAGTCTTTTTAAGATTGAGTCGATCTTGAATTAAATTTTGCAAAGCAGGGCCATACAATAGATGGCGAATATCGAGGGCAATCACGGTCAGTGCGGTCATCCAGATAGAAGTCCCACTGCCTAAAAGTGCAACCACTAAAAATTGACTCGCGCCGGCATACATTGAGCAAGAAAGAAATAAAGCTTCCCACGCAGTGAAACCAAATTGAGTCGCAGAAACCCCAAATGCAAAAGAAACAGGAAGATAGGTAAAAATAATCGCCTGACTATCTTTAGCGCCTTGCCAAAAACCCGCAGGCTTAACTACCGGAATATTGTGTTCAGACACGACACACCTTTGAAAGAGTTGAACAACAGGTCAAATGATGATTGAGTATTGTACGTTAATTTACTAGCATATTGCCGAATATGTTTATTGATACGAGCCTGATATGCAGAGGTTGAATATGCGTGGGATGCTGATTGTTTCATTATTGTGCAGTACAGTGTTGTTACAGGCCTGTGGCAATGACAATACGAATGAACCAAAAGCGGAAATTAAGCCCGCACCAAAGCTCACTAATGATGCGACTGTCTATGCTGGCCAAGCATGGAAATTGATAAATGCCGTCGATCCAATTGTTTATGCAAAGCAAATTGATCAAATTGAAGAAAAGGTACGTAAGCCAGCACGTAAGCTCAGTACAGATTGGCGTATCAATGTGAAAATGACCGACTCTGTGACAGAAGGTAAATATGCACTGTGTCGTAAAGCATTAACCAGTTTAGAAATCTGGGCGCGTGAAATGATAGACAACAGTTCGTCTGTAGCGCAAAAGCAAGCAGATTATGAGCGTGACAAAGCACAATGTAAGGATGCAATAGATAACCCAGCACTGGGTAACACGGATCCGAAAAAAGTAGGTGTTTAAATTTTTATAATCCTAAAAAAGCAGTGGAATCTCATCCGCTGCTTTTTTTAATTAAAAAATAACCTTTAAAAACATTCGCTAAGTTTGCCATTGCTTAGGCGTTTTTAAATAGGTAAATACTTGAAATAGTTTTCTCTTATTAATTTAAGGTATTGATTTATTATCAATTTTATAATATTTACTGCGAAAATTTATCTTTAACTTAGATGTTTAAAATATTAATAATACAAAATAACAATAATGTGATAAAAATTGAAAATTATCACTATTTGATAAAATGTGTAAAATAGTACTTATAAGGCAAGGTGTGTAAAAGTAAATTATTTAATTAAGAAAGAGTATTAAGATGAAAAAAGTATTCGTTGTAATCAGTATGATGATGGCATTAACAGCATGTCAAAATATCCAAAAAACTAATGAAGTTACTAAAGATACAAACTCACATGTTGTGAGCCAAGAAGTTGCTGCATGTACTAATGGTTTTGATAGTGTAGATGTGTGCAAATTATTATCTTAATGTGTCTGGATGAACCAAAAAGAATGTTCCAAATAGAAGCATAACAAATATAACGATAAATAATGGTGCGTTAAGTTGCACCAAAACTACTCGGTATCAGTGATCATGCGCAGGAAGTGCATGAGCAATCTGATGCAGTTGTTGCAGATCTAAAATATCAATTTTCTTAAAAGCAACTTTAAGCACATTCATTTTCTCAAGCTGTTGCAATTCTTGATTTATACTTTGTCGTGAGCACATCAAAAGTTGCGCTAATTGTTCCTGTGAAATTTGAATAGTGCGTTGTTGTATTTCGAGGTGGTTACCATAGCCATTCAGCATATATATTAAACGCTGTGCAAGACGCTGGCTTAAGTTTTGAGTTTGTAAAGAAATGAGTTCCATAAAGGCATAACGCAGTTTTTGACTGGTCAATTGGGCAATGTGATACCAAAATTCGGGGTATTGCTCGAGTAATTGCTGTATGGCATGCGCTGGAAGTTGCAAAATTGTGGATTTACGAGTGGGAATCGCATCGTGAGAGCGGGGCAATTGATCCACTAAAGATATTTCGCCGAACCACATAATTGGTTCAGCAATCGCCGCTAAGGCTTCCTTACCATGTATATCAATATAGCCTAAACGGATGGCACCGTTGAGCACTGCATAAATCCCATCAAAAGGATCGCCAGACAGGAAAATACGTTGATCTTTGTCTTTTTCGAAAACGAGAGCATGTTGAATAATATAGTGTTGAAAATATTCAGCTAGGCCAGCGAACCAATAATTATTCTTTAGTTGCGTGAGTTGTTGGGCATTAAGCACATCATATCCTTATTTTTACGACTGTATTTGTCAGCTGGCTGACAACTTTATTGTTCTGCATTTTATATAGTGAAATGAGAAAGTGAACAAGGAGTGGTCTCATGAGTAAATTAGAAACTTTATTAAGTCAGTATGCGGCATATCATCTTGACCATAAAAATGTATTAACACATTTTGTTGGTATTCCGCTGATTGTCTTTTCAATTATGTGTTTAACGGCGCGTCTAGGTATCACAGTTGAGGGTTTTGAAATTACAATCGCCTTAGTGCTGATTATTGCCAGTGTGGTGTATTACTTGCGTTTAGATAAAGTCTTTGGTTTTATCATGTTAGTGATCTTTGCTGCTGTTTATCCTTTATCGTTGATGATCGCTAAGATGTCTTTGGGTGCTTGGTTAGGCTGGAGTGTTGGCTTGTTCTTTGTCGGTTGGGTAATCCAATTTATTGGCCATTTTTATGAAAAGAAAAAACCAGCTTTTATGGATGATGTCATTGGTCTAGCGATTGGTCCACTGTTTGTATTGGCGGAATTAGTATTTTTAATGGGCTTCCGTAAAGAACTTGAACAACGCATGTTAACTCAAGCGCGTAAGCAACGTGCAGAAATGGATGCTAAATCGTTACAATCTGCACATCCATAAGATTTGATATACAAGAGTAAAAGCGTTATGTGGATAAAATTATCTATGTGATAAATGCCTTCAATCTATACATACACATACATTTAAAAAAGCCGGTATTTACCGGCTTTTTTACAGTCAAATTTTGTTTTTGCAATTCTGAGTTATGTTGTATAAACCGGCTATACATTTGAATGAGTCAAATGGGCAAGTCAAGTAGAATTAGGATTTAATGGCTGCTTTATGTTGTTCAGTTGCGATTTTGTGCGTATCTACTTTTGTTTTGATGTCTGCTTTTGCAGTTTTTGTTGCTGCTTCAGATGTTTTCGCTTCTTTGCTGGCTTGTTGTGCAAGCTGATGGGCTTTAGCTGCATCTTGTTTCGCCATTTTTTCATCTTTTAGTGATTTGCTATGTGCAAGTTGATCAGCTTTTTTAGCATCACGCTTTGCCGCTTTTGCATCGTGGTTGGCAACTTTTGCAGCGTGCTGTGCTACATGGGCTTGATATTTAGCATCTTTGGAAACAGTGACGCAAGTTCCGCCCTTATGATTTGCCCCTGTGCCTCCTGTTACTGTAGTGCCTTGAGGGCATGCAAAGGCTGTAGCGCTAAGCATTGTGAAGATACCTGCTGTTAGGATTGTACTGATTTTTTTCATTGCTATTTTTCTTTGAAAACAGGCATTAGCGCCTGTAAAAGAATTTAAAATGTTTCATTCAAAAAATAAGTATTTGGGTTGTTGTACTTCAGCATTAAATAATAGTGGCTTTGTCTGTATAATTTTGTTTTTAAGATGCTTTTAAGTTTTTAATCTACAACTAAGATTCAAACAAATTAAAAAAAACACCTCGTAGTTACAAGTGCTAAATGACATATTTTAAATTAGTCAAAATGAAAAGTGTGGTCAAAAAATAATACTTTCAGCATATTAAAAAGCCAGCAAATTGCTGGCTTTTTAATAGATTAAACTTAGACGTTGAAGCGGAAGTGTAGAACATCACCATCTTGAACGATGTAAGTTTTACCTTCTAGACGCCATTTACCTGCTTCTTTAGCGCCAGCTTCACCGTTGTATTGTACGAAGTCGTTGTAAGCAACACATTCAGCACGGATAAAGCCTTTTTCAAAGTCAGTGTGAATAACACCTGCTGCTTGAGGAGCTGTCGCACCGATTTTTACAGTCCATGCGCGAACTTCTTGTACGCCTGCAGTGAAGTAGGTTTGTAGACCAAGTAAGCCGTAACCCGCACGAATTACTACGTTTAGGCCAGGTTCTTCCATGCCTAATGCTTCAAGGAATTCAGCGCGATCTTCATCTTCAAGTAGAGAAATTTCAGCTTCGATTTGGTTGCAAAGTGGAACAACAATCGCATTTTCTTCAGCTGCTAATTTTTGAACAGCTTCTAAATGTGGGTTATTTTCAAAACCATCTTCAGCAACGTTGGCAATATACATTGTTGGTTTAAGTGTTAAGAAACCATAACCACGAACTAATTTACGTTCATCTTCATCAAGATCAGCGGCACGAGCAGGCTTACCTTCATCAAGTAATGGTAAAATTTTGTCTAAAACGGCTTTAGTTGCAATAGCTTCTTTGTCGCCACCTTTTGCAGATTTTGCAAGACGCGTAATTGCTTTAGAAACCGCCTCTAAGTCAGCAAGTGCAAGTTCAGTATTGATGGTCGCGATATCATCAAGCGGATCAATTTTACCGTTAACGTGAATTACGTTTTCATCTTCAAAACAACGTACAACGTGTGCAATCGCATCAGTTTCACGGATGTTAGCTAAGAATTGGTTACCGAGGCCTTCACCTTTAGAAGCGCCAGCAACAAGACCTGCAATATCCACAAATTCCATGGTGGTTGGTACAACACGTTGAGGTTTTACAATTTCTGCAAGTTTGTCCATGCGAAGATCAGGTACTGGAACGATACCTGTGTTTGGTTCGATGGTACAGAATGGGAAGTTTTCAGCAGCAATCGCAGCTTTAGTTAATGCATTAAAAAGCGTTGATTTACCAACGTTTGGCAGGCCGACAATACCACAGTTAAAACCCATGAAATAACTCACAAAGTATTATAAAAAAATTGGCACTGATTTTACATGAAAGCACTGACAAAGTCAGGTGATATGCAGAGTGAATTCGGGCTCGGCAAATTTGCGCCGTAAAAATCATGATTTAGGCGTTTCAATGCGGTGTTAGGTGACAATACATTAAGCAATTTGGCGTGAAAATGACATTGTGTTTCAATAAGACACTGACTAAAGTATCTAACTAAAATAGCTGGCTTATTTAAAAGTCAGTTACAACAAAAAATCGGAGCATTTATGCGGACTCTTTACCAGTTTCCACTCTCACATTTTTGTGAAAAGGCGCGCTGGTTGCTTGATCATAAAGAATTAGATTATGTTGCGCATAATTTGATGCCAGGTGTGCATCGTGCATTTGCTCAGTTAAAAACAGGGCAGAACAAATTACCTATTTTACGTGATCAAGACATATGGATCGCGGATTCAACCCAAATTGCCTTGTATTTAGATCAGACTTATCCTGAACATAGTTTAATACGCTCTGATACAAAACTGCGTGAACAAGCTTTGGCGATCAACGAATTGTCTATTGAACTTGGACAGCATGTTCGTCGTTGGGGGCTTGCACATGCGTTGAATGAAAGTGAAGAATCACTTGATATTTTGATTGGTGAGAAGGGATATTTACGTCAATTTGAAAAATATTCTAAACCTATTATTAAAGCTTTAGTTTCAAAAGGTTATCAACTTGATACGGATAAGGTTGCGGCATCACGTGAACGATTGGATGAAATTGTGGTTGATTTAAATCAACGTCTAATTGAACAAGGTGGGCGCTATTTTGTTGGCGATCGATTAGGTTTGGCTGATATTGCAGTGTGTTCAATGTTGGCGCCGTTATTAGAGATTGTTGGAACACCGTGGGAAAAAGAGCATGGTGAAACCTTGTCAGAAGAGTTTAAAGCTTACAAAGCCTATTTGAGCGATTTGCCTTTAGGTCAATATGTGCAACGTATATACCAAACAGAACGTAATGCACGGGTAGATTGGCGTGGCGTATAAATCTTTAGTGTAAAAGCTTTGAGTCATACTGTTTTAAAAAAGCACGCCTAATGGCGCGCTTTTTTTATAAGATATTCAATGTTTAAATATAGCTCTGTTGTTGAATATCAATAATATTCAACACTGGGTTGATACTATCGGCTTGTAATGTGTTTAGCGGCATAACTGGGTAGAGGATATTTCCTATCGTATCTTTAATACTTGGGATGATGGTGGAGATATCAAAATCACCTTGAGCAGAACCTAAATTTTCCAATAGGTCACTAATATTCGGTAATTGACCCGAGAGGTTTTCAGTCAATTGGTTGAATTGATCCGTGAAAGAACCAAAATCAATTTTTTCAGGAGCAAGATTGCCGAGCAAATCGCCAATATTTGGAATGGTGAGTTGATCGAGGAACTGAGTCGCTTCACCGTTACTGTCCATCAGAGCAATGACTGGTTTCAATGAATCAATCACTTGATTTAAATCAGTTTAAAGCGTCAGTAAGGATGGATTGTTAACCACATCCAAAATGGTGCTCACGCTATTTAATACATCATAAATCGCTTTGACGGTTTGAGCCTGATCCGTATTGATGACATCACTTTTTGCCAGTAAATCTAAAAGAGGATTAAGTCCTTTGATCACCCCTGAAATGGTCTCAGGGATATTCCCTTGGTTAGCTGATGAAATGGCGGTCACTAGATTGGTCACACTTCCAATCACAGTCGGTAAAGCATGACTCAATTGTTCCATATCAATAGATGAGTTGTCTTTATCGATTGAAGCTAATAAAGGTAGGAGTGCGCTGGTTGCACCTTGTGCAATTTGCCCAAAGTCGATGTTTCCAGAAGACGAACTCCCAATCATTTGAATAATGGGTTGCGCATATTCTAAAACTTGGCTGAGTGTATTAATAATTTGCGTTGAATCTGTTGCCCCTGTTGCGCTTCCAAGCATAGCAAGCAGTGGTTTGATGGCATTTACAGCGCTATTGATATTGTCTGGAAGATTACCTTGGTTATTGGTACTACTCAGTAAACTTTGCAAGCTGTTGACAATTGTAGGTAATGATTGAACCAACTGATTCATCTCTGTCGAGCCAGCGTTGCTACCTAAATTTTGTAGGAGTGGTTGCAGTGTTGTCATCAAAGTCTTGAGTGCATCCGAATTTAAACCGTTATTGGATGTAAGACTTTGAATCGTGCTAATCACTTGCGGAAGTGATTTAGTCAGTGCGCTAAAATCAAAAGACTTTGTGCCACCTAAATTACCCAATAATCCTGTCAGCGTATCTGTGATATTGGTTAAAGGTTAAGCGGGTTAAGTAGGTTACTGACTGTGCTGCTAATTGTACTGAGTTGTAAGGATGGGCTAAGTACAGAACTTAATTTTGAGCTGAGTGAACTTAGTGATTTAATTGCCATGTTTATTCTTCCGTTTTTGTTTTTTTGTATATTTATGAACCGCCGCTATTTTTTAATGTAATTACCAAACCTAGTAAATAAGTGAAAAAAAGCAAAATGTGAAATAGAGCGCACATTGAAAAATAGAGTAAAAATAAAAAATTGAAAAATATAAAATAAAATATATTTTCCTTTTATCTGAAATTGATTTATTCAGATCAATGGAATGCATCGAGAAGCTTTATTGGTAGGTTGTCTAAAGACGTCATTTAGAATATAAAAACTAAACTTTGATGAAAAAACATTCATTTAATCACGATATTTATGCAAATTATTATGTTTATAATGCGTATGAGCTTTATTATTTTTAATAAATTATGCTATACATGAGAAAACTTGCACATAAATGCTGATTTTAAAATTTACAATAACATTGAAAATGACAACAGACGTTTGATGAATTGAGATCATCAACACTGTTTTCAAAAATGGCTGGAGTAGACTGATGGAACTAGACCGTTTTGATAAACAAATTTTAGAAATTTTGACCCATGAAGATGTCAATTTAAATGAACTGTCAGAGCGGGTGAATTTATCGGTCAGTTCAGTTCATCGTCGGATCAAACAATTGATTGATCACAATATTATTAGTGGTTTAAAGCGTGAAATAAATTATCAAAAACTCGGCTTTAGCCTGCATGTCTTGCTGCAAGTCTCTTTAAGTAAACACGATACCGATACATTTGCTAAATTTTTAGAAGAACTTGAAAGTATTCCAGAAGTGATCAATGCTTTTTTAGTGACAGGGCAGTCGGCAGATTTTATTGTTGAAGTCGTTGCGCGTGATATGGAAAATTATAGTGAAATTTTACTCAAACGCATTGGTAAAATTGAACACGTGGTTGCACTACATTCAAGCTTCGTCATTAAGCAATATAACGTCTTTAACTGTAATGGCTTATTGAATAAAGTTTAATAAAATATGGAATATGAGAGAGTATTTCGCAACTTTCAGTAATAAAAAAAACGCACCGATGGGTGCGTTTTATATTTAACAAAAAAGAAGTTATAGAGCTTCTAATTCAGCCATCACTTCATCTGTAAATTCAACGTTGGTGTACACGTTTTGAACATCATCAAGATCTTCAAACATATCAATCATTTTAATGATTTTTTTCGCTTGTTCGATATCAGAGATTAAAGCTTTAGTTGAAGGGTTCATCACAACTTCAGCGTTATCAGATTTTAGACCTGCCGCAGCAAGTGCATCTTGTACATCACCAAAAGTTTCAGGTGTTGTGATGACTAGAATTTCTTCTTCATCAACTTCGATATCTTCCGCACCAGCTTCTAAAGCGACGTCCATGATTTTATCTTCTAAAGAAACATCTTCAAAAGTAATCTCACCACGTTTGGTAAACATGTAAGCAACTGAACCAGCAGTACCTAAGTTACCGTCTGTTTTAGAAAAACAGTGACGAACATCTGGAACTGTACGGTTCAAGTTGTCAGTCATTGTTTCAATAATTACAGCAACACCGCCTACGCCATAACCTTCATATGTTACTTCTTTTAGATCAGCATTTTCTTCACCGCCAACACCACGTTGGATGGCACGGTTGATGGTGTCACGTGTCATGTTTGCAACTAATGCTTTTTCAACAACAGCACGTAAACGTGGGTTAGAGGCAACATCACCACCGCCTAAGCGTGCAGCTGTAACGATTTCACGAATAAATTTTGTGAATACTTTAGCGCGGCTCGCATCTTGTTTTGCTTTACGATGCTTAGTATTAGCCCACTTGGAATGACCCGCCATGCGAAATATGCTCCTTGTAGATTGGCCTTATGCCTATCAAATTGAGCAAATTCTACCATAATGGCTTTTTTGTGTGAAAGTACTGGATTTGAGGAAATGAATAGGTGGAAAAAAAATATCCAGTAGAATGAAAAAAATCATTCAAATTTGTAAATATGTTACTCATTTTTCTAATGTTGATAATATTTCTAAATCAGGGTGGGAGAGTTGATATAAATGCAACACTTAAAATTATTAAGATGCATTTATATCAATCAGCGTTTACAGAGTAACTTAATCTATATTTTTAGGTTCTGGAATGACGATATCTAGGCTTACATTTTCTTTATAGAGTTTTTTGATTAGTGCTAAGTCATGGTCAAGTTCGGTGGGATGAATCTTACCGAAAATACCACCTTGTTTTGTTTTTGAATTGGCATACATCAATACAATTGGCACGCCAGCAGCTTTAGCGATATGCCAAAAACCAGTACGAATAGGCTTACGTGCTTCACCACGCGCAGCACGCGTTGCTTCTGGTGCAATTACTAGGTTGAATTTTTCATTTTTTTCAAAATGCTCAACCATTTGAGTCACGATATCTTTATTGGCTTTTCGGTCAACTGGAATACCGCCAATGGCTTCAAGTACAGGTTTAAATGGGCCTTTAAATAGCTCTTTTTTAATCAATGTGTGAATTTTAATGTCATAGATTTGGCATAGCGCAAGAGAAAGAACTGCATCCATCATCGAGGTGTGCTCAAAGCCCACAATAACTTGTTTGTTCTCTAATACATCAGGTTCAACGTGGTATTTCCAGCCCGCAAGTTTAAATGCAGATTCGCCAATAAATTTTTTCAACATAATGAGTGAAACGGTGATTTTGAAAAGGTGTAATTTCTGCTTGTTTGTGAAATCAGTCAAGAGGCTTTATGTCAGAAAATCGATTGTTTGCTTATTCAAATTATTTTGCTCAGCTTGTACTGATAGAAAATAGCAATAATTGAATTAATTTTTATACAGCAAACATATCATCATAGATAAAAATACTCTTAAAAATTGTCGAAATATGTCTATTCAGGAAATGAATAACTTATTAGACTTTTGTCGTAGGATTAAATTATTAATCTGATTGTTTGAACCCTTTCTGAATATGGAGAATGCCAAATGATTTCATCTACAGCTGTATACTTTGCAATTGCGATGTTTGCTTTGGTTGTTCTTTGGTCAATTGTGGAGGTTTATCTTGATATGAAAAAGCCAGAACAGGCTGAATCGTAATTTTGTATACTTTTTAAATTACTTTTCACTCATTTCTTTCAGTCATCAATCAACCTATTTAATTTAGTTATTATTTATTAAATAATCGTTTTTAAATATAAAAAGTAAATCCATTTTTAACATTTTTCTTTTCCATTACGAGCAAATTTTAATTTATTTTCATCTTACTACCTAAGCTAGCTTATTTCTCGTAATTCATTTTTGAAGTCAAAATTCAGTTTTTAGAGTGCAAAATGAATGGTTTGTATACATATTAGACTGCTGAGAAATTGAATTTTGAATTATTTAATTTGATATTTTTGAGACATTAAAAAACCCCTTACGATTAATGCACGTAAGGGGTTGTTTTATATGGTGGGCCCACACAGACTTGAACTGTGGACCAACGGATTATGAGTCCGCTGCTCTAACCAACTGAGCTATAGGCCCTATATTCTGAAAGTGTTATATTTCAACAAGTTCAGACGAAAAGCATACTAGCGAAGATTTTTTTAAAAGACAAGCCTTTTTCTTCACGCTTGCACACTAACACAACAATTCAATGAAAGCTGTTTTAATACGGGAAAACATTGATCTATTTTTTTCGAAAAATGAGATCGATTAAATATGGTATATCTATTTCTTTCAGTAGAGCCTAAAGCCAAACCTGAACAACAGAGAAAAGTTATCAATCCTGCAAAATAACCTTATAATAATGCCCATTCTTGCCAGTACAGTATGTATAAACGTTTGATTTGTACTGGCTTCACATTTTTAAGTCAATTTCCTTGGTAATTCGGCTTATGTTTTTGCATTTTTATGTGTTGCACGGACACATAAGAATATTTAGGTGCCCACATGGAAATTAAGGTTAATTATCTCGATAACCTTCGACAAGAAGCCAAATTTGACGACTTCACGGTAATTGCCGATCAACCTATTCGCTATAAAGGGGATGGTTCAGCTCCCGGACCATTTGATTACTTTTTAGCATCTTCTGCTTTGTGTGCAGCATATTTCGTTAAAGTGTATTGCGCAGCGCGCGATATCCCAACTGACAATATTCGACTTTCACAAAACAATATTGTCGATCCTGAAAATCGCTACAAACAAATTTTTAAAATCCAAGTTGAACTTCCAGCAGATATTTCTGAAAAAGATCGTCAAGGTATTTTGCGTTCAATAGACCGTTGTACGGTGAAAAAAGTTATTCAAACCGGACCTGAATTTGTTATTGAAGAAGTGGAAAGCATTGATGCAGATGCACAAGCATTGCTGATGCCAAGCCTTACTTCAGAAAGTACCACTTTTATTCCGGGTAAAGATCTGCCGTTAGAAGAAACCATTGCCAATATGTCAGGTATTTTGGCTGGTTTGGGCATGAAGATTGAAATCGCATCTTGGCGTAATATTGTGCCGAATGTATGGTCTTTGCATATTCGCGATGCACAATCTCCAATGTGTTTTACCAATGGCAAAGGTTCAACCAAAGAAAGCGCTTTGGCATCTGCTTTGGGTGAGTTCATTGAACGTCTGAACTGTAACTTCTTCTATAACGATCAGTTCTGGGGTGAAGAGATTGCCAATGCAGAATTTGTACATTATCCAGATGAAAAATGGTTCCAACCGGGGCCAGAAGGTGAGTTACCTGTTGAAATTCTCGATGACTACACACGTGAAATTTATAACCCTGAAGATGAGTTATTAGGAACTCATCTATATGACACCAATTCAGGGAATACTGCGCGTGGTATTTGTTCTTTGCCATTTGTACGTCAGTCTGATGGTGAAACAGTTTATTTCCCATCAAACTTGATTGAAAACTTATACCTTTCAAATGGGATGAGCGCAGGCAATACCTTGGCTGAAGCTCAAGTGCAATGTTTATCGGAAATCTTTGAGCGTGCGGTCAAACGTGAAATATTAGAAGGTGAATTAGCGTTACCGGATGTGCCTGAAGAAGTCTTGGCGAAATATCCAAGTATTGTTGCGGGCATTAAAGGGCTTGAAGAACAAGGTTTCCCTGTTTTAGTTAAAGATGCTTCACTGGGTGGGCAATATCCAGTGATGTGTGTGACTTTAATGAACCCACGTACAGGTGGTGTATTTGCTTCATTTGGTGCACATCCAAAACTTGAAGTGGCTTTAGAGCGTAGTTTAACTGAGCTATTACAAGGTCGCAGTTTTGAAGGTCTAAACGATCTACCAAAACCAACTTTTAGCTCAAATGCAGTCACTGAGCCAAATAACTTTGTAGAACACTTTATTGACTCAAGTGGTTTGGTGTCTTGGAAATTCTTTAGCGCACAATCAGACTATGATTTTGTAGAGTGGGATTTCACTGCAGAAGGTGAAAATGCCAATGCAGAAGAAGCAGCAGCGATGTTTGCTATTTTGGAAGAGATGGGTAAAGAAGCCTATATGGCTGTTTATCAACACCTAGGTGCAACTGCATGTCGTATTTTGGTGCCAGGTTATTCTGAAGTGTATTTGGTTGAAGACTTGGTTTGGGACAATACCAATAAAGCGCTAGATTTCCGTGAAGATATTTTGAATATCCATCGTCTTGATGAAGATGAATTGGCTGCTCTAGTTGAGCGTCTAGAAGAGCTTGAAGTAGATGACTATACCGACATTGTGACCTTAATTGGTATTGAATTTGATGACAACACCGTCTGGGGGCAATTAACCGTTCTTGAGCTAAAACTACTTATTTATATTGCCTTGCAAGAATTTGAAGAAGCGAAAGAATTGGTTGAAACGTTCCTTCAATACAATACCAATACGGTCGAACGTGGTTTGTTCTATCAATGTATGAATGTCGTGCTCGAAGTTGAATTGGATGATGACTTAGATCTTAATGACTATGAGCATAATTTCCGTCGTATGTTTGGTGACGAGCGTATGGATGCAGTGATTGGATCTATGGATGGCAGTATTCGTTTCTATGGCTTAACTGAAACCAATATGCAACTAGAAGGTTTAGATCGTCATTTACGTCTGATTGATAGTTATAAGAAGCTACATGCAGCACGTGCAAAATTTGCAAGTCAAAATGTATAAGTAAACATTAACTTATTAATTTTCAATAATGAAAAACTCTCCTGAATAGGGGAGTTTTTTTTCTTTGTTTTCGCATATCAAATAGAAAAATATAAGAGTATCAAAGAGTGAGGTGTTTAGTTTGCCAGCCGATTATCTGAATCTATCTCTAATTTTAGTAAAAATATTTGACTCATTGGAAAAATATGCTAATAAATTAGATGTGGCATGTTTCGGCATGACCGCCATATTTCAGGATGAAATATGAGAAGCACATCATTAAATTAAACGGGAGTTTTAAGAACATGCTTCATTTATTCAGAAAACTATTTTGCATGCATATTTATGAATACGAGCAAATGGAAGAAATTGGTTCGCACAAGGAATGTCGTAAATGCGGTGTAACGAAGTAGTCGTTCGTTTCTATCGAAAAAAGTGAGCCTAAGCTCACTTTTTTAATGCCTGATTACTGATATGTCATTAAAATATACAGGTTAGTAGACATATGATTAAGGTGATATGAGCAAAGACTTTCAGGCAGAGCGTTATACTGTAGATGCGAATATGGCAGATACCATTTCATGGTTAATGCAGCATCAAGATTGCTTTGAATCCTTTCATTATGACGCTGTTTCTAAGCAGTTGGTTGTTGAACATGCCAATGGGCAAGATATCATCCGAGAAGGTGACTTTCTAAATGCCAGTTACGGTATATTGATTACAGCACATAATTTTGCTAAATAATTCGCCTTCTTAATTCATTTATCCCTAGATTAAGAAGCCCCAATATTGGGGCTCTTATTTTTTAAGCCATTTCCATTGCATTTGTGGAAAGCTGTGCAGCATTAGGTTTAGGTTTCTCAGCCACTAAGCCAAGTTTGGCAAACAAGATTTGATCTTTACCTTCGCCAGCATTTGGTGTGGTCAGAAGTTTTTCACCTGAGAAAAGTGAATTGGCACCTGCCATAAATGCCAAAGCTTGTTCTGAATCACTTAAGGATTCACGCCCTGCGGAAAGGCGAATATAGCTTTTAGGCATAATAATGCGAGCCACTGCAATGGTACGGATCCATTCAATGACATCGAGTTTTTCCACATCGGCAAGAGGCGTCCCTTGAATGGGCACGAGTAGATTAATCGGTACGGATTCAGGATGAATTGGAAGTGTCGCCAGTTCCATCAAAAAGGCAATCCGGTCATCACGATTTTCGCCCAAACCGACAATCCCGCCACTACAAATTTTCATGCCAGATTGACGTACATAATCGAGAGTAGTCAAACGATCATCATAGCTACGGGTGCTAATGACATTTGGATAGTATTCGCGAGATGTATCCAAGTTATGGTTATAGTAATCAAGTCCAGCTTTATGTAGGCGCTCTGCTTGTGATTGATTGAGCATGCCAAGTGTCATACAGGTTTCAAGTCCGAGTGCTTTGACTTCACGAACCATTTCTAATACATAAGGCATATCGCGTTCGTGTGGATTGCGCCATGCAGCCCCCATGCAAAAGCGTGAAGAACCCGAAGCAAGCGCTGCTTTTGCTTCATTAATGACTTTTTCCACCGCCATGCGTTTTTCAGCTTCTAAACCCGAGTCATAATGCGCGGATTGCGAGCAATATTTACAATCTTCTGGGCATTTACCTGTTTTAATGGAAAGCAGGGTGCTTACTTGAATATGATTGGCCTGGAAATGTTCACGGTGAATGCTTTGTGCTTGGAATAATAAATCCATCAGTGGTTGTTGGTACAACTCTTGTATTTCTGGATGTCTCCAGTCATTTCGGTAGCTCATAAATGATCCATATTTTCTGCCTAATGCAGATCATCATACGCAAAATTTGCAGACTTCCAAGACTGTTTTGTAAACTAATACATAGATAGAAAAAACGAAATTAGCATTTTAAAAGAAGTTTGAATTATTTTAGATGCTTACATAATTGTGTTAAATACCAACACAATCATCGCAAAGTTTATTTTTGAATTAAAGCGTGAATTGCATGGATCTCGTTGCTAATTATTTAGCACACAATAAACTTTGCAAGGATCTAGGAAATATAGATTGAAATAAGCTAAACCATTTTTGAGTTTTGTTCAGCTAACGCCCAATCAATATGAACTTGCACAATCGCATCATGTTTCTCGCGTGTATTTTTTAGCGATTGTACAATATTTAAACTGTAGGGTGCATTACCTAAGCCAATTGCAATATTGCGCATAAAGCTTTGATAGCCTGTACGACGAATTGGACTGCCTTCAGTGTAACTTAAAAAAGTCGCTTCATCCCATTGCCATAGATCAAGCAAACTGACCTGATTCAGTCCGTGACGTGGGTAGAAATCTTCAATTTGGGTTTTATGGGCAAAGCTATTCCATGGACAAATCAGCTGACAGTCATCACAGCCAAACACACGGTTGCCAATACCGCGGCGTAATTCTTCTGGAATGATGCCTTTATATTCAATCGTGAGATAGGCAATACATTTGCGGGCATCAAGCATATATGGTTCAACAATGGCTTGGGTCGGGCAAATATCAATACACGCCGCACATGAACCACAATGTTTGCTTGCAGGTGTGTCAAAAGGTAAATCGAGAGAAGTAAATAATTCACCTAATACAAAGAAAGAGCCCGATTTTTTATGGATGAGCAGCGTATGTTTGCCAGTCCAGCCCATACCTGCATTTTCAGCGAGGGATTTTTCAAATACAGGGGCAGAATCGGCAAATGGACGTGATTCAAAATCACCAATTTTTTCACGAATAATATTTGAGAGAGTTTTTAAGCGTCCACGCATGACTTTGTGGTAATCACGACCACGCGCATAGCGGGCAATAATGGCAGCATTAGGCTCATCAGGAACATAACGTGGTTTAGGGGTTTCTACTAAATAATCCATGCGCACACAGATAATGCTACGCGTACCCGGAACCAATAGTGTGGGATTGGCACGCTTTTCCAGATTTTCCTCTAAGAACTTCATATCGCCATGGTAGCCACGCTTTAAATATTCTTTAAAACGCGGGAGTTCCTCTTGAGCATCAGGCTTGGCAATGACACAATCAGAAAAACCCAATTCTAAGGCTTGAGCTTTAATCCATGCTTTCAGCGTTTCTGGATCATATTGATCGACAGGAATTTTTTGTGCAGGAGTTGAAGCGGCCATAATCATAACAAGGAAAAACAATGCGTCCCCAAGTTTACCATAGCCCTGTTTATCATAGCCAAAGTATTCAAGCTTGGGAGCAACGCTGGTTTACGCAGCATAACAGCAGTTATGGCCTTATGCAGCAGGTGGCATGGTCTATTGCCCAGCGACTCATTCCAATTTTTATGGAAAATAACGTGCAACGTATAGCCGTTTGTTGTGGGCAGGGCAACAATGCAGGTGATGGCTATCTCACCTCAAAATATTTACAGCAGGCAGGCTTTCAGGTTGATATCTATGCTGCGGAAATGGGAGCATCCAAGGACTTACATCGAGCGGCACAAGAAGCATTAGATGCAAATATAAACATCTATCCGCATTTTAATTTTCAGACTGAATATGCAGCTTATATTGATGCTTTATTTGGAATTGGCTTAAACCGCGCACTTGATCAGCATTGGCAAGAAATCATTCATCGTTTAAATGCATATACAGGCTTAAAAGTTGCGATTGATATTCCGAGTGGCTTGCAATCCAATTCAGGTCAGCCTTTGCCTGTAGCCTTTCAAGCGGATTACACTTTTACTGCCTTGGGCTTAAAAGCGGGACTCTTTACAGGCCAAGGCAAAGAATATGCGGGAAAAATCAGTGTTATGGACTGTATTCCGACAGATGCTGCACTCACGCCACTCGCTTATTTATCACCACAACAGGTGCAATTGCCAGAGCGTCAAGCCTTTGGTCATAAAGGCAGTTATGGTCATGTCTTGGTGGTCGGTGGTCATGCACAAATGGGTGGTGCGGTCATTATGGCCGCCGAGGCAGCTTTTCATGCCGGTGCAGGGAAAGTGACCGTAGTTTGTGATGCACGTCATCACACGGCAATTTTATCGCGTGCGCCAAATATTATGCTTCGGGATATTAATGTGTTGAATGCGGCAGACATTAAAGAATTGATTGAGCATGTTGATGCAATTAGTTTTGGTATGGGGTTGGGGCGTGATGATTGGGCGAAACAACAGTTTCAAGCATGGTTTGCCATGATACAACAATCGCAATTAGAAGTGGCATTGGATGCTGATGCCTTGTGGTTTTTAGCCGAAGCGCCGAAACCTTTAAAGGGGCAGACTTATGCAACACCGCATCCGGGTGAAGCTGCCAAATTATTGGGGATTTCCACGGCTGAAGTCGAAGCAGATCGTATTCATGCAATTCTGCAATTACAAGAAAAATACCGCGGGCAGTGGGTATTAAAAGGTGCAGGGAGTTTAATTCTTGAAGATCAGCTTTGGATTTGTACTGTAGGCAATGCGGGTATGGGAACGGGGGGGATGGGAGACGTGCTTGCAGGTATGGTCGCGAGTTTAAAAGCACAATTTCATGATCAAATTCATCTGCATGAAATCGTAACGCTGCATGCTTTAGCTGGTGATTACTTGGCCCAGTCGGGTATGCGTGGTCTACAAGCGCATGATATGGCACAAGCCGTTTATCATGTAGTCAACTACTCAAAGGACACAGATTAAAATGCATGCGGTTAAATTATTGATTCAAGGTAAAGTGCAAGGTGTAGGTTATCGCCGTTGGTTTGAACAGCAGGCTATTAAGCTTGAGCTAAATGGCTATGTAAAAAATTTAACGACAGGGGGAGTTGAAGCGCTGGTGATTGGTACTGAAGAGGCTATTCACAAAATCATTAAACATAGTTTGGTCGGACCATTACGTGCCAATGTCACTAAAATTGATCAGCACGTCATCCCAATGCATGAATTGGATTATTCAGACTTTAAAATGATTCGTTAATAAGATAGTTTTTTTAAATTATCTTATAGTCTATTAGATACACGTTTACCTATATGTGTATTAACGACGACGGCTACATACTCGACTACGTCCACGCGCCATACCGCCAAGCGCATTTAATACAGCCATTTTACTCATACTACCTGATGCGTGTGCATGGCAAATGGCTGCTGCTAAAGCATCGGCGGCATCTTGTTGCGGTTTGATACTGAGGTCGAGTAGGCGCATCACCATCATTTGCACTTGTTCTTTATCGGCAGCACCATAACCGACAACAGATTGTTTAATTTGACGAGCAGTATATTCTGCCACTTGTAAATCTAAATTGGTTAATGCCGCAATGGCTGCGCCACGTGCTTGACCCAGTTTTAATGCAGAGTCTGGGTTTTGTGCCATAAACACTTGCTCAACAGCAGCTTGCGTTGGGCCGTGAAATTTTACAATGCGATCAATACCAGCAAAGATTCGCTTGAGGCGTTCGGGCATTTCAGTGGTTTCGGTACGAATTGTGCCAGCATCAACAAAACGCAGTTTTGAGCCATCTTGTTCGATGATTCCATAACCAGTTAAGCGCGACCCTGGGTCAATACCGATAATTAATGACATGTTTGCCCTTTTCGCCCTTTAAAAATAAAATAATGCCCATATTGTTACATAAGCGTGTCAAAAAAGCTTGATAGTGATTGAGCAGTTGATTGCAACACCTTAAATTAATTTACTGAGATTTGTTTAATTTTCATGAAATTATTTCTTCTGATTTTAGCAGGCTTGATCCTGGAAGTGTTTGTTTGGATCGGTGTGGGCGACCTCGTCGGCAGTATGTGGTATGTCTTTTTCTGGTTCGTGGCTGCCTTCTTTATCGGTATGAATATTATTCGTAAATATGCATCCGGTCTGATGCCACAAATGCAGCAGATGCAAGCAGGTCAAATGGGTGCTGATCCAGCATTAACGGGCAATTTACCTAAAATTTTTGCAGGTTTCTTGCTGTTATTGCCTGGTTTAATCTCAGATATTATGGCGCTGTTAATCCTTATTCCACCTGTACAAAATGCAATGAAAGCTTTCATGATGAAAACAATGATGAAACGCCAGCAAGCGATGATGGAAAAAATGATGGGTGGCATGATGGGCGATATGGGTGGAGCTCAAGGTCAAAACCCATTTGCAGACATGATGCGTCAAATGCAGGATATGCAAAATCAACAATCTGGCCGTGATTCTTCAGTGATTGATGGTGAAGCACGTGAAGTAACATCTGATGCGAAACAGATTGAACTAAAAGATGTGAATAAAAAATAACGAACTCAGTTAAATAAAAAGCCGAACTTTGATTCGGCTTTTTTATGCGCGCTATTTAGCTTTAGAAAACATCAAAAGACATTTCCGACACTTTTTTTGAACAGACGATATACTATTCAAGTTTTCAATTCCTCAGTCATATTTTCATGTCTATGTTACTTACCATCTGCGCATTACACTTTGTTGCGCAGTTGAGTCCTGGTCCTGATGTTCTATTAATTGCTAAAAGTGCTGCATCGACCACACGTGCAAATACCTTAAAAATTATTGCAGGTATTTCTGTTGGTATTGTTGTTTGGGTGGTATTGACCTTATTAGGCTTTACTGTACTGATTGAACAATTTCCATGGATTCAGCAAGTTTTAATGCTTGTGGGTGGTTTTTTCTTGGCTAAAATGGGTTGGGCAATGCTCAGTGGCGGCCTAAAAAGTCTTAATAAAGAAGCCAATTTGGATGATGGTCAGGGATTAGATCAACAAAAAAAAGAAAACTACTTTTTATTGGGATTGTTTACCAATCTAGCCAATCCGAAAACTTTAATTTATTTTAGTAGTGTTTTTTCACTGGCACTTAGTTCATCAGCGGCTGGTAATTTAAAAGCGCAATTGGCTGTCATTATTCCCATTCAAACATTTTTGGTGTTTAGTTTGTTTATGATGATTATGTCTTTGCCTAAAATCAAAGCACTCTACCAACGTTCAGGTAGCTATATCGATGTTATCTCAGGTGCTTTATTTTTAGTTTTTGCTATTTGGTTGTGGTATGACGCAATGAGCATGTTTGGTCATTAAGCAAATAGAGTGGTTTTTTTAGAATTAAACGTTTTTAAGCCAAGTGAACTCGCTTGGCTTTTTTATTTTCAATTCGTTATTTTCGATGAAATTAACGAATTGAAGAATTACTTTTGTGCCAAATCGGGTTTTGTTACTAACGGTTGTTCACATGATTGTAGTTGAGTAGATTCATTTGTCCCATTTTGATCACGGTAGCGATTAGGCTTTAATGTGGTTTCAGTATTCTCTGAACCTTTGTATGAGCGGCTACGATTAGCACGTTCACGTAAACCACCTTTTTTAATCAACTGAACCATATTTTAAACCTCATGACGATTTGACTATTTTAAATAATTTTAGAGATAAAGATAAGCATTCATCATATCTAAGTCATTGGTAAAGGGGATTGGTAGATGTATATATAAAAAAGCCTACTCGATGTCAGGCTTTTTTGTTCTGTAGATGAAATATCTAAATTTAATTATTTAAAGTTTTAAACATAAATTCATTAACGATTTACTTTGTCGTCATGTTGTAGCACTTCAAAAATATTCAGCTGCGTTGTCGGTGCTTCGGCATCATGCTGTTGTAAATAGACTTGTACACTTTTAAATAGTATGGCCACAGCGAGACAGCTCAAAATACAGAATATCCAAAAGCCATAAGGGCTACGAATATTATGTGAGCCACATTCAGAACATTCTTTGTCGCTTGAAGCTAATACCTTGTTGCAACAAGCACAGTGATATTGATAGTGCATTGCCTTTCTCCATTCAGTCTAATTTGACCAACATTCTTGTTGTTATTGTCAATCATCGATCCGTGATGATTTTTTATCATAATGTGTAAAGAGTGATCTGTACAAGTTTTAAACGGTTTGATTTGCTCATTATTGTGTAAGCGAAAAGAGCTATATTTATAAGTTTATGATTTTCATTTAATTAATAAATGAAACAAGAAATGAATTTTCAGTCATAAAAAAACCAGTCCGAAGACTTAATGCCAGTCAGTTAAGAAATTGACTGGCATTTTCTTGGATATTTTTGTGCTTTAATTTTCACTACTCGCGGACATTGCCTTTGCCTTTTTTCAGGTAATACAAATATTTTAGATTGTTCAAATA
>NZ_VPDH01000039.1:0-34996 GCF_013417785.1 Acinetobacter sp. YH12227
CCGTCTTGATCCCTTTACGTGCAGCATAGATTGCTGAGGTATTACCCGCAGGGCCACCACCAATCACCAACACATCAAAGGCATCTTTCGCATTGAGTTTTTCAGCATCTTTTGCAGCAGAGTTGGTGTCTAATTTAGCAATGATTTCTTCCAAAGTCATACGACCTTGACCAATGTGTTCACCGTCTTGGAATACCATGGGTACAGCCATGATTTTGCGTTCTTCGACTTCGTCTTGGAAGAATGCACCATCAATCATGGTTGCAGTTGTGCCAGGGTTGTAAATTGCGATCAAGTTTAGTGCTTGAACTACGTCAGGACAGTTATGGCAGCTGAGTGATACAAATACATCAAAATCAGCTTTAAGACCTAAGCCTTTAATAGAAGCAAGAACTTCATCAGACACTTTTGGTGCATAACCTGAAGTTTGTAGCAAAGCTAGAATCAAAGATGTGAACTCGTGGCCCATCGGTAGACCGGCGAAGAATACACGTGGTGTTTCACCTGCTTTTGCAATACCAAAACTTGGTGCACGGCTGTTGTTGCCATCGAAACGAGCAGTAACAAGGTTAGATAAAGCAGCAACTTCAGTTACCAGTTCTTTAATTTTGTCAGACTTGTCTGTACCGTTTAAAGTTGCGACGATTTCAATCGGGCCTTCAAGGCGTTCAAGTAAGGTTTTTAATTGAGCAGAAGTATTTTGATCTAACATTGCTAACGTCTCCAAAGGAGTAAATTTATTTGATGAGAGAATCATAGAACAAACCATTAAATAGATGAAACGGTTTGTTTTTATAAAAATGATCGGTTTTACTAATCAATAGCAGAAATATCTTTCTAAATCAGAATACTATCTAATTATTCTAACATTAACACATAGCATAAGAACAGAAAATAATGTGATAAGCCCCACATTTTATTATTTATATGCTGAAAACTCCTTTCATATTTTTAATGCAAATAGCCTTACAAAACACATATAAAGTTTTAAGTTTCAATTCAGAAAATCCGCATTAAATCGATAGAAAGGTGAAGTGAATAGCCGTATAAAAAAATGACTTATCCCTCAAAAAAGCTAAAGAATCAGTTGTGAAAATCGATTAAAACAGCAAAAAGTACGCAGTGAGCGCAAATATGAAAATTGAATTTGTCTTTGATATTGTTTATCCCATGAGTTATGTCGCATTTCAAAAATTGAAGCAAAACTGGAATGAACATACAGCAACACGTGTGGAATTATTGCCAATTCAAATCGTGCCTGAAATACCTGAGCAGGGTTTAGATGTGCTCAAATATCTAACAGAAAAATATGGCTCAGTCGCAGCAAATCGAAAGTTAGAAATGACCAAATTTGCAGCGTATAGCGAAGATATAATTGTCAATATTGAACATATGAAGCGTATGCCGAATAGTCAGCTTGCGCACCAAGCCATACTCGCACTCGATAATACACTCGACCAATATGCTCTCACCCAAGCGCTATTCCATGCCCTTTTTGCTCATGGTAAAGACATTGCTGATGTTCGAATCTTAAAAGATATTATTGAAGGTATTGGCTTAGATGGCACTAAAGTTCTGCGCTCTATTCAACATAAAGAGATTGCAGATTACCAACACGAATTGACTAAATATGTTAAATCTTTAGGTAAGCACCCTATTCCATACTACATTGTCGATGGTGAGATAAATGACCAAACATTTTCTACTCAAGAGTTAAGACAAATGTTACTGCGTGCGAGTTAATTAAAATCTAGCATTAGCACTTATATTAAAGGTAATAAAAAAGCCCCCATACTGAATACAGTCTGGAGGCTTTCTTATGAGATCATTTTCTTAAATCTTATAGACAACGAATTGATTAAATCAATTTATTCCCTGTTCGATACGTGCAATTCTTGACTTAAATTGTTTCGCCAAAAGATAAAGAATGCCACTTAAAACCAATGTTAACGCAATAAGTCCAATGAGAATCCAACGCACAACGCTATCAATAATATTGGCTTGACTAACCTGAGTTTCGACACTCTGCGCCATTGGTGTCATGGTCTTGGCAAAAAGCTGATTCTGCATGGTCCAGAGCTGTTCAGGTTGAAATCCATATTCACGAAACTTCGCAGGATTTTGCTGTTCTGAATTAATTAAACTCTGCACATAAGGGATCGCTGTCGCACGATCTACGGGCTTATGTAACAAAGCAGCTTGAGCATATAAATAAGCCTGAACTGTAGTCGCCACTTCCGCCTCTTTCAGTTCTTGCGCTAAACGACTGTCTTGAATATTTTTATCGTACTGAACCCATTTTTGATACGCGGCTTGATCATTATCTTTCAAGTCATACTGCACATAAGTCAAACCTGACCACAGCAGAATAAAAGACAATAACCAACCAACAAACTTCAGTACAAAAGATTGAAAGCGGATTCTAAAAAATTGGATTTTTTTTAAAAAACCTACTAAAAAGAATGCCCCAATAAAAGACACAAGTAATTTTAAGAATAACCAGCCCATAAAGGATAGAAAATTAACAAAATAATCAGACTGATGACCTAAATGACTGGCAACCTCGCCGGCACTTACAGGAACATGCAACTGCTGAACCGTTTGGCTTATACCAAAAAAGCTATAAACCATATCTTGTTGGATAAATAAACCAACAACCGACACAATCAATAATGAAAAACTGGTCAAAGACAACAGCACCAAATTACGTTGTCGCTGCTTAATGGTTTTTAAACCCGCATTGAGTTGCTGCGGGTTTAGTGCATATTCATCAATGGGAGGCAAATATATTCTCCTTGAGCTCTAATGAACCTCCCTCATATTTATGAAGAAGGATTGGAACCACTGGTGCTTGATTCAATTACTAAATGATTCAGATTATTTTGCAATGCACGAATACGTGTAGTTGCTTCTTCACGTTTCTGCACCCCTTCTTTCTGAATTTGAATCACATCATTAACAGTTTTAATGAGGGTATTTTGAACATGTTCAAGGGTTTCAATATCAATCACGGAACGTTGGTTCGCTTTCGCAGTATCCACAGAGTTCTGGTGTAACAAGTCAGCATTACGCTTTAACAGGTCATTGGTCGCATCATCAATGCTATTGGCCAATTGCACACTGTTCTTTTGTTCTTGTAGGGAAATTGCCAAACTAATTTGGTTTTTCCATGCAGGCAAAGTAATGTTTTTAATCGCATAAAACTTATCGACTAACATTAAATTGTTGGATTGAATAATACGAATCATTGGCAAAGTCTGCATCGCTGACTGCTGTAATATCTGCAAGTCACTAATGCGTTTTTCTAGATTATTCGCCAAATGATTCAGGTCATAGACTTTTTGTGTCATCGCTTGATCTTGTTCTTGAGTAGTTAAGGTCGCAATTTCCTGTTGAATGTCCTGTTCTTTCAGTTTCCCTGCTGCAATATAAACACCAAGTTGTTTATATTCATCTTGAACACCTTCAAACATTTTATCCAAGGTATTCACACGTGCCTTCAAACCACTTTGTGAAGTTTCAATTTCCTTCACTAAGCTATCGATCTGTTCTTTGGTGCTGTTAAAGTGTTGATCAAAACTTTGTTTCGCGCCTTTAAATTTACTCAACAAGCCGCCAAAAAAACCTGAACTTTTAGACTTGCTTAAAATACTATTGGTATTTAACTGCTGCGCGACTTGCACCACCTGATTGAGTTTTTGCCCTGTGGCATCAAGATCTTTGTTCTGTACAAGATTTAATAACTCATCGGTATAAGTCGATGTTTTGGTGGCAATATTTTTACCATACTCAGCCACACTGTTATGACTTAAATCTGCCAATTCTTTACGAGCAGCAATCACTTCATTAAAGTCAGAAGCTTGCAAGCCAATCTCTTGCAAATTGAGCTGCTGAAACTTTTGTTCAGTCAATTCTGTTGTTGCTTCAACGGGTAAATTCTTGGCATCAAAATCGGTCATAACTCACCTTATATTTCTAAGACTTAGAGGAATTCTCTAATGATTTTTTTAAAGTTTTAATCAAATTTTCACGGCTATTATCTAGCTTTTCCAAGCTACTTGTCGAGTTGCTTTGCCGACTTTGTTTGACATGATATTGCCAAGCCGGAATTAACACTTGTTGCGCTTCTTTAAAACGGTCAAGCAAGCTAAAAGATAATTGCTGTGAAAGCTGCATTTGTGTAATTGCAATATCATTACTCGCCTGTAAGGTTTGTAAGGTATTTATTTTCTTGGACAATCGCTCTGCAAAATTATCCAGTGGATGCTGTTTTTTTACAAACTGCGGATATTCAACAAGAAACTCTTCGGCAGCGACAATATAGCGCGCCATTTGTTCGCGTAAGCCTTGTAATTGATTCAAACGAGATTGCGACTTTTGAATTTCTAACTGTAACTTTTGGCTCAAATGATTGGCACGGTCTAATAGCTGATCCAGATTTTTATAGTACTCCACCTGCCCTGAACCATATTCCAAATCAATGCCTAACCACTTTTGCAAGGCATTAAATTTTCGGTTTTTCAGATATTTTTTTGAGTCGGCCAAAGCCTGAATCAATTGTTCAATGGTTTGACTGAGTTGTTGTGTCAATATTGGGTCGACACCATCCAATAACACAGCCTGTGCCTGAATCAACTGATCGGCATAATGATTTAACCGATACTGATCGCTGAGTAAAGGCACAAGGTCATTGCGCTTAATTGACAATACTTCTGTACGGTCAACAGCAATTTCCTTTATAGGTACCAATACATCAATTTGTGACATAGCAGATTAAACTCAATAAAATCATTTTTATACTACAAGTTTTGCAATAAAAGTCTTGTAGTATTTTGCAAAAAATTAAGCAATTTCAAAATGCCAACTCACTATGCACCAAGATTTATGTTTACGTGATAGCTCGCAAGATTTTAAACCACTTCCAATGTATACACATGATGCGGCACAAAGATGAGTACAAACTTAAGAAAAAAATGAACTACTAAATTAAATAGCACTAATTATGTTAAACCTATGACTTTGCATAATTTGTGATAAAAAATGATCGTAAAACCAACTCAGAATATTTTATGATCAACAGCAATATAATCATAATTTTTGAGTGACGAATGGAACGTTTTTTCCATAATACAATGTATGCAGCCCGCTGGATTTTTAGCTCCAGTCTATTTTGGCTTATCTTTTGCCCTACTGTTATTAGCAATTAAATTCTTCCAAGAAGTATTTCATGTGTTACCGCATATACTGGAATACACCGAAGCAGATCTAATTTTAGTGATTCTTTCCTTGGTGGATATGACCATGGTAGGCGGTTTAATTGTCATGGTGATGTTTTCAGGTTATGAAAACTTTGTCTCACAACTGAAAATTACGGAAGGTAAAGACCGCCTAAATTGGCTTGGCACGATGGACGCCAATTCACTCAAACTAAAAGTTGCTGCTTCCATTGTGGCAATTTCCTCTATCCACTTACTTCGGGTGTTTATGGATGCCAAAAATATCCCAAATGACAAAATCATGTGGTACATCATCATGCATCTGACTTTCGTCTTTTCAGCCTTTATGATGGGCTATCTAAATAAAATCAGTAAGCACTAATACGCAAAAAAGCCATCTATGTTTGATGGCTTTTTTTCATTGTCTAATTTCATTTAATTAATGCAATACACTCATCTGTTTGAGTTTATCTAAATCTAGAATTCGAATTTGGCTATAGCTCCAATCCACAATCTGCTGTTGCACAAAAAGTTGCAAGTGTTTATTCAACGTCTGACGCGATATATTGAATAACTCGGCAAATTCTTGCTGACTTAACTTAAACGGAATCTGCGCTTGATATCCATATTGTTCATATAACTTAATAATATGCCTAGCGATTCGTTGAGTAAGACTGGCAGTACGCAAATAACGGTTTTGTTCAAACATCGCATACATGCGACGACTCAAGAGTTGGATGATATGCCACATGGCCTCTGGTTCATTTTTCAAAAGTTGAAAAAAAAGCTCACTGGGTATAATTGCTAATTCAACATGCTCTGCGGCGAAATAATCAAAATTCAACGCTTGCTGTTGCAATACCGATACAAGGTTAAAAACCGATTGTATGCGAATAAAATCATTCACGATCAACTCGCCATCGGCTTGTAACCATCCGACTTGCAAAGTCCCAGACAGTAAAATATAAACATCATTTATGCATTGATGTTGCTGCAAAATTTGTTGATGCGCATGATGACGGCTAAATTGAGCGTGTTGCAAAATATTTTGCTTTGCAGCAAGGCTCAGTCCCCGAAAGACTTGATCGTCAGCGAGTATATTTTCTAATTTTTGTCTTGCTGATAATCGTAGGTCAATCACAAGATTCCCAAAAAAATGCCTAATACATTTGAATATTAGGCATGGAATTAAAGGGAAAGAACTATTATTTTTAACTATGTTTATACACTTAGGTGCTGTTATTTAGCGTTCATATTTATGATGCTTTTTCATAAATACGACCTTCTTCAGACCGTAGGTTTGAAATATCTTGGTTCGTCACATTTTTTAGAACAGTACTTGGCTGACCATTTACATCTACAGGGACATCACCTTCAATAGTGACACGCGTTGCCACACGAAGTTCATCACCATAGTCATTAATCGCACGGTGCTGCGTGGCACGGTTATCCCAAATTGCCACATCACCCTCCGCCCAGCGCCAGCGTACTATATTTTCCCATTGCACAATTTGCTCTTGAAATAAATCAAACAATCGACGTGATTGGGTTGGACTATAACCAGAAAAGCGTTTAAAGAAATGTCCAAGTACCAAGGTCTTTTCCCCAGTTTCTGGATGTACACGTACTAATGGATGCTCTGTTTCAATCTCCACAGCAGTACGGAATAAATGACGGCCTTCTTCATTATATTCACCCTTCGGCTTAGCATAATCATAGCTATTACTATGTACTGCACGTAGCTGTTCTGCGAGTTTTTGCAATTCAGGGCTTAAATCTTCGTAAGCTGTGGTCGTATTTGCCCAGACCGTATCGCCACCATTTGATGGTGCAATTACATTACGTAAAATAGTGGCTTTGGGATAATTTGGTAAAAAGGTAATGTCGGTATGCCACGAGTCAGCACGCCCACCACGCGAATCAATAGATAAAGTATGTGCTGTGCCATCTTTAAGCGGAACACTTGGATGATTTAATGGCGTACCCAATAAGCGTGCAAAGGCTTCTTGCTCAAGATCAGTCAAATGCTGCTGCCCACGAACAAAGACTACTTTATATTTTAATAATGCCTGATTGAACTCTGCGACGACGTCTTGGTTCAAATCACCCGAAAGTTTGATCCCTGTGATTTCTGCACCAATGCGGCCTGTTACAGGTTTTACTTCAATATGCTGATATTGATAATTTGGATTATATGTTTGCGCTTGTAATTGTGTCATGTCGGTATTCCTGATCTTTTCAAATAATGTAAAGCAACGTATTTGTTGTTGGTTCCACTATGCCGACTTACACCTTTTCAGACTGTCAAATGGTTGACAGTTATTCAGAGTTAAACTGCTATTGTTTTTCATTATTTTGCTTAGCAATTTTACCTACAGTTTTTGCTTTAAAACAAAAAAGCCATCAAGTTTGATGGCTTTGAAATATATAAATAAACAGGCGAACGGAAATTATAAATAGTCGCCTTCGCGCTCAGGTTGATAGAGCACTCTTTCAATTTTCACTTTCATAATATGACCATCGGGTTGTGGCCATTCAATCTCTTGACCTTCTGCCAGGCCAAGGATTGCCGCACCGACCGGAGCAAGGACATTCACCTGCCCTTTATCACCACGAAAGTCATGCGGATACACCAACGTAATTTCTGTAGGTTCAATCGATGGCGCAATGGTAATTAACACTTTAGCGTTCATGCTGACCACATTGGTGGGTACATCTTGCGGTGCAACCACTTCTGCACGGGCAAGCTCATCTTCGAGATGTTCCATTGTTGGCGTTAATTTTGATTGATGCTCCAACATGGTTTCTAGGCGATGGAGATCTTGTTCTGAAACAATAATACTCGGTTTATTCATCTATCCAATTCCTTTTTGCTTATGCATCAAAAACGCTAATGATGGGAAGATCTTGTTGTAATCACTCATTCTTTTATATCAGAAATATAAAAAATTAGATAACGACTTACTTTCATTCAAATATAAAAAAAGCCCCCTTGAGGGGGCTTTTCTCAAGTTAGATTATTTTGCGTAAACAGGGAATTTAGCGCAAACAACCTCTACTTTTGCCTTAACAGCATCAATCACTGCTTGATCGCCTTTTGCATCAAGAATATCAGCGATCCAACCAGCAAGGTCACGTACTTCAGCTTCGCCGAAACCACGAGTTGTCACAGCTGGTGTACCGATACGGATACCAGAAGTCACAAATGGTGAACGTGGATCATTTGGTACAGAGTTTTTGTTCACAGTAATGTGCGCAGCACCTAACCATGCATCAGCTTCTTTACCAGTGATATCGCCTTGTTTGATTAAAGACAATAAGAACAAGTGGTTTTCAGTACCACCAGATACTACGTCATAACCACGAGCGATTAGAACTTCAGCCATTGCTTTAGCATTCTTAACCACTTGTTGTTGGTAAGTTTTGTATTCAGGTGCCATTGCTTCTTTAAAGCAAATTGCTTTAGCAGCTACAGCGTGAACCAAAGGACCACCTTGGTTACCTGGGAATACAGCTGATTGTAATTTTTTCTCAATCTCTTCGTTTGCTTTCGCAAGGATTAAACCTGAACGTGGGCCACGAAGTGTTTTATGAGTCGTTGTTGTTGTTACGTCAGCAATTTGAACTGGGCTTGGGTATACGCCAGCAGCAACTAGACCTGCAACGTGAGCCATATCTACAAATAGGTAAGCGCCAACTTTGTCCGCGATGTCACGGAAACGCTGCCAGTCAACAATTTGGCTGTAAGCAGAGAAACCAGCAACGATCATACGTGGCTTGTGTTCTTCAGCTAAACGTTCAACTTCTTCGTAATCGATTTCACCAGTTTCTGGGTTCAAACCGTACTGAATTGCGTTATATGTTTTACCAGAGAAGCTAACTTTTGCACCGTGAGTCAAGTGACCGCCGTGCGCTAAGCTCATACCCAAAACTGTATCGCCAGGGTTAAGAAGTGCTAGGTAAACAGCAGAGTTCGCTTGAGAACCTGCATGTGGTTGAACGTTAGCGTAATCAGCACCAAAAAGTTCTTTAGCACGGTCAATTGCCAATTGTTCAATAACGTCTACATATTCACAACCGCCATAGTAGCGTTTGCCTGGGTAGCCTTCTGCATATTTGTTAGTGAGTTTTGATCCTTGCGCTTCCATTACTGCTGGTGAGCAATAGTTTTCAGAAGCAATCAATTCGATGTGCGCTTCTTGGCGAGCATCTTCCTTGGTGATTGCTTGCGCGATTTCTGGGTCAAATTCAGCAATTGAGATATTGGCAAACATTAGCGAGGTCCTATTAAATTAGGGCTTTTAAGCCGTGCTAAGATTGGCGCGTATTGTAGCATGAAGTTTTGAAAATGAGAGCGGGTAGTTTTGCTAAATTTAAATAAAAAATGCCTATCTTCATCCGAAAGATAGGCATTCTGTTCAAATCAAATTATTGAATTGGCATAAGAGATTTTACATCTAAGATAATTTCATCCCAATTCGCGGTATAAACCGTCGCATGATCCCATTTTGGCGTGATTGCATTGTCTGTGTCCGTCACATAATTAATTTTAGTTCCTTTACTTGTGGCTAGCTGTATCAATACATCCGTTGCTGCTTTTGGTACTGTTGTGTCATTACTGCCTTGATAAATGAAAATTGGTGTACTCAATTTTTTGAGCAGCGGCTGAGAGTCTTGCTCTAAGAATTGTTTAACCACTTTAATATTGGTCATAAAATTAGTTTGCGTTCGTGGGTAGCCATCTAATTTTCCATTCTTTTGTACATAAGCACCCATTGCCCCACCTAAGGTTTGCCCTAACACGTCATAACATACACTTTCAGCTTGAGCAGCGAGCTGGTCTGTTGGTGGGACAAACACTTCACTATATTGCAACGTTGGTGTTGAATTTCTTAAACCTGCTGTAATTAGCGATGTAAAGGTATCAAGCGGCGCAAGAATATTAATTTTCTTAATCGGATCGGTTTCAGCTGCGGCTTTTTGTTCACCTCCACTGAGAATTAAAGCCAAATTAGAGGCTGGTGCTACAGCCACTGCGCCCTTATAGCTCAACTGTGCACGTGAAGCATATTGCGCAGCTCCCAAGGCAGCTTGCCCACCCTGTGAATGTCCTACGACGGACCATCGTTTTTCAGTGGTGTTACCTAAGTTTTTACTCGCAGCAACCACCGCATCGGTAATGGAAAATGCTTCACTTTTTAAATTTAAGAATGGATGTAACTCTTTACCACTCGGTTCACCTAAACCTTCATAGTCAGGGGCAACTACCGCATAACCTGCTGCTAAAAGTTTTGAAATAAAATATTCATTACCTTTTAAGCCTTGTTGGCTTGGTGCACAGGCATCAGCAACACCTGTAGTACCATGCGCCCACGCCACAATGGGCCACCCACCTGTCGGTTTGGTACCTTTAGGCGTAAAGAGTAAAGCTGTAGCTTGAGTTTCAGTACCATTTACGCCAAGCATTTTATTAAGTCATCAATGTTTTATTGGCACTCACCGTATCCAAAACGGCATTAGCATTGGCATTTGCATCAATATAGACCTGAGTTTTTACAACAGGTGCAGCTATATTATTTTTTGGTATCCCATCATCGCTAATAAATGACGAATCATCGTCGCTTCCTCCACACGCAACCAAGAAAAGTGTACTACTGACCAATACCGTTAACTTAAGTTGGTTCATCATCCTTGTTCCCTCTATTTGTTGTTTTAAAGTCATTCCTATTGATTAATCTCATGGAATTTCAATACGTTCAAGTGGTTTTATCACCATTGATCACTCTATTCATTTTTGAGGAACTCGATCTTAATAACCACCTGATTTAATTTATATTTTAAATTCTAAATTTACATTTTTCTAACAATCTAGATTTGGGGGAAAATGTATGTAAGCCATGTTAATTTTCTTTCTTCTAGGTTTGGTCTTAGGTTATTTTGTCTTTGGTATGAAAACGAATACGCAAACTGCAAAAGTCATTTATATAAGTTTGCCCGCAGCAAAGACATATCAACAAAAATAAATACTCAAGGCATCATCATTCAACCAGTGAATGGATTCGCGAATTCAATCAATTGACACGCAATAAAAACGCCTAGTTTTTACACCTATTGAAACAGATCTTTGTTAATTATGAGATTGCCATTAAACAACAACGCTTTATTGTGTTAGATAGCGACTATATTCCATATGTGATTTTGGAATAACTTGATACAGATAAAATTTTAAAATCGGTATTGAAAATGGAATTCCATTACACCTGTATAAAGGTGTAATTTCAGTAGACGCATTAAAAGAAGATTATTTAGTCAATATGCAGCCATCTTGATAATTTCGCGACAAAAAATCATGGCATTGGTTTGTCAGTCTGTGTGTGATCATGTACATTCATTTTTATTCATCCAACACTGCGGAACTGGACATGCAAGCCATTATTCTCGACACAGAAACCCATACCCTAAATGGTCAACCCATCGAGATTGCCTATGCACCTGTGCAAGTTGCTGATGCAAAAATTACTCTAGATAAGTCTAAGATTTTTGACCAACTTTATAGTTGTGATGAACCCATTTCTTATGCAGCAATGGCTGTCCACCATATTTTAGAATCAGAACTTGTAGGTAAACCCCACTACAGCAGTTTCGAACTCCCAAGTGAAACCATATATATCATCGGTCACAATATTGATTACGATATACGGGCATTAGAAAAATGTGGTGTCGATAGCATCAATATTAAAGCTATTTGTACACTTGCCCTTGCCCGTTTGGTTTGGCCCGATGCAGAAGCGCATAATATTTCTGCTTTAATCTATATGATCACGAAAGGTAGTGAAAAAGCCCGTGAAATGATTCGTAAAGCGCACCGTGCCGATATGGATATTATTTTAACGGCTAATATTTTGATGCATATCGTGCACCATTTAAAAATTAACAGCATTGAAGAATTATATGCCGCGTCTGAAGATGCACGTATTCCACGCACAATCAATTTCGGTAAACATCGTGGTACAGCTATTGCAGACTTACCTTCAGACTATGTTCAGTGGCTTATGCGTCAAGATGAACTCGACCCTTATTTACGCAAAGCTTTAGAAAAAGCTGCAATAGTCACTTTATAAGACTTTGATTATTTAACAATTTCTTCATCTTATTGTAATTTTCAAGCAATAGGCTTGCCTTAATTCTTTTCTTAATGGAATTAAGGCATGTTTAATTATCAAAAAACTGAGCTTGGTTTTAAAGTTTTAAAAGATCGTAGTATTGCACTCAATGCTCGCCAGCGTCGGCTTTTGTTATTGATTGGTTCAGACGACTTTAATCAGATGCAGTCACATTATCAGCAACGAATTGCTGAAGACCGCCTCTTACAACAATTAGTGAAACTTGATTTAATTCAATACTGTGGTGATATTGCACACGTCTCTAATGAGAAAAACATCCACTTTTCAAATGATTTAAATGTTACACAAACAACTGCACAAACTGAGAATCAGGTTGAAGCTTTTCCAGCACTCAATTCAAATCAACTCGCTTCAAAACACGATGTGTATCGTAGTTTCGATTCTAATCAAAACGTGCACAATATCCTGTCACGTAAGCCACAACAAAGTAATTCTGTACCTACTTTCGAGGATCATTATCAAAGCTTAAATAAAGAGTTCGCTTCTCAAAATTTGGTTTTCATTGAGCATGATTTTAAGACTTTACAACTTTATATGTGCAACTTACTGCATCAATATTGTGGTTTGATGGCCAAAAAGTTAGTTATTTCAATTCAAAATGCTGAAGAGATTTCACAACTTAAATCCTGTCAAATGCAATGGATAACCTTACTGAACGAATCTCACATTCAACCAAAAGTACTCCGTCAAGCTTTGCAGCAGGTCAATTACAGTCTAAATAATTTACAAACTGCCGCCTGATTTAGATCGAATTACTCACTTCTGATTCAAAAAACAAATTAATGAAGTGAGGATAGATTAACAATAAAATATACATTTTTATTAAATTCAATATCTTGCATTAAAAACACATAAACCATGCTGCCATTCCCTATAAAGTATAAGACTTTCTCCTAATGTCCTTGGGCTGCCGAATATCGCAAGAATGCGTTGTTTAGTTTAATAAACTCGAGCTTTCATATGACACAACAGTACGGTTTAGAATTTGATTCTTTTGATAACCCAATGCAACTTAGCAAAGTCGGCAATTGGATTTTTACCTTTCTAAGCCCACGTGAAGCCATGCCCGATGTTCAATTAGCTATAACTAACGTCATGCCACGTCAAATCAGTGATGAATTACAACCCCGAAAAGTGGTTATTCATAATACAGCCGAAGAAAATATTTGGCTGATTGAACAAGTTGAATGCTTCAACAGTCAAACCAATCAAGAAGTCATTTTCCCTGCTCAGGCAGAAGAATCACAGATGGTTATTCAAACGATCATTTCTGAATTTGATCGTTATGATGTCATACTGAAACTTCAGCCACGTTAATTTTATCCAACTAAAAAATTTGAAGCGATATAACTCAAATACTTATACACTTTTTTATTGTCTTAGATTAATTGAAAAATATTTCATACAGAAATTGTGCAGCGTTATCCTTTATCATAGCGCTGCATAATAATTTTCAATATGGATAATAAAAATGAATTTAGCGAATTATTCTAATGACCAGGCCCTCATCATCTTTAACTTATATAACAGTTTAGAAGAATGTATTGAGGCAATTGGCCGCATGCATCTTGGCCCAAAACTTGTACTGAGTGAGGATGATTTATCAAAGGATCACAAAGTAGTTGATCGTTATGTAGGTGGCATACTCACCCAATCTATTGTTATTCGTAGTGAAGATGTTGAGCTCGCTAAAAGCAACCCTATGATTCGCTATCAGCTTTTGTCCTATGTATTAAATCAATTTAAAAAAGCAAAAACGGACTAGACTAGATTTTAGGCATGAAAAAACTCACAACAATGTGAGTTTTTTTTCTTTCCATTATTGATTAGGCTTCGAGTAAGCGATAAATATTTTCCGAATTTTGGCTTTCAAATAGTAATTCAATACTTGGCAATATAATTTCACCAGCAACAACAATATGTTCAATACGATGAAATATTGCACGTGAATCATCAGCATCCTTTCCACGTACCATCGCTTGCGCATTATAAACTTGGCTAAATTGATCTTTCACTTTCACATCGATCATCTGTTTCATTGCTATATACTCTACTTCTTTTAATAATTGAATTTTTTATACCACACCATTAAGCAAATTCTGCTTTTAAAATGTTAGATTTCTTGGCAATGTAAAGTTAATTTACATTAGTAATTATATATCAAATAGATAGACTAACCATATTTATATTGTTTGACAAAAATCCACCAATACATAAATTTAAGGCATTAAAAAGCCCGCATCTCTGCGGGCTCTATGTTGGAAGGCTAGTGCTGATTTCTTGTCTGCAATATCTTAAGTTTAAAATATTACGAAACTCAACGAGCTGTCATTGATCCGTCCAACTTATTGGTAGCGTCGTTTTATGACCTACCGTGATTTAAATATAGCACTTTCTAGTATCTTGCCAAGTCTTGCTAACACTTCAAAACAATTGATCAAAATAAATACAATTGTATTGATCTTTGAATAAGCAGATAATATGCTCGGTTCAAATGAACGTTAATTAAAACTTCAACTGCCAAACTTAAGTCCATGTTTTCAAAACATCATTGCTAAATTTGGCTTAACGTTAAGCTTAATTAAAAACATTAATCTGCTCAATCTATCTCTTAGACTGGGAAAATACCTCGTTCTTTCCGCGCTTTTAAAATACGTTCACAAGCCAAAATATAAGCCGCGGTACGTAAGGTACAGGCATTATTGTTGGCGCACGTCCAAACATCTTCTACTGCTTGGATCATCAATTTATCTAAACGGTCATTAATTTCGGCTTCACTCCAGAAATAGCTTGCCATGTCCTGAACCCACTCAAAATAACTGACTGTCACACCGCCAGCATTACAAATTACATCTGGGACAATCATAATTTGTCTTTCGCGTAAGATGTCATCTGCTTCAGGATATGTCGGGCCATTCGCCCCTTCTAAAATCATTTTGGCTTTTAAACGCTGCGCGCGTTCGACAGTAATCTGCCCTTCTAATGCTGCAGGAATGATAATGTCAGTCTCTACATCCCAAAATGCTTCGTTATCAATTGAAGTTGCACCTGCAAAACTTGCAACGCCCTGATTTTTCTCTACATGTGTATGCAAGTTGTTTAAATCGATACCCATAGCATTATAAATCGTGCCTGTATGATCTTGAATACAGACAATTTTCGCATCAGACAAGGCGAATAAATTGGCAGCTTCACTGCCCACATTACCATAACCCTGAACACTGACTTTGGCGCCTGCAATGTCTAAATCAATTTTTTGCGCCACTTGGCAGCCCGTAATATATACACCGCGACCTGTGGCTTTTACACGGCCTAAAGATCCGCCTAAATGCACAGGCTTACCCGTTACCACACCTGTCACTGTATAACCCTGACCGGATGAATAGGTATCCATCATCCAGCCCATGACATTTGGATTTGTTCCTACATCTGGTGCAGGAATATCTTTTTGCGGCCCAATAATATGTGTAATTTCACTGGTATAACGACGAGTTAAACGCTCTAGCTCACGTGCTGAAAGCTTACGCGGATCGACGCGCACACCGCCCTTTGCACAGCCAAAAGGCAAATTCAATACTGCGGTTTTAATGGTCATCCACGCTGATAGGGCCATCACTTCATTTAATTCAACTTCTGGATGAAAACGGATACCGCCTTTACCCGGCCCGCGCGATAAATTGTGCTGAACACGGTAGCCTTCAAAATGCTGAATTGTTCCGTCGTCCATGATGATTGGCACATCGACAATTAAAGCGCGTTTTGGACGCTTTAAAGTATCGACATAATCGGCCAGATCTTCACTTAAATAAGGCGCCACGCGGTCTACCTGCGCCAAAAAAGTTTGCCATGCACCGTTGCCGCCATTAGCGTAAGAGAGAGTAAAATCCATTTTTCGGATTTCACCTTGTGCATGACGCTGCGCAAGTAAATCGGTTAACCACTGTTGTCGTGTTTGAAAGAGCTGGGTAATGACATGAATTTCATCAACTTAGCCTTAGAACATTTCAGCAAATTTGAGTTTTCTGCGCTCAAATCAAAATTAAACTAGGCTTTTATACCTATACACCTTTTATTTATGTCTAAGCTTGAACGCCAAAAACTAGCACTGCCTGATGGTCACGAAAAATTATTGCTACATTCTTGCTGTGCGCCATGCTCAGGTGAAGTCATGGAAACGCTGATTGAATCAGGCATAGATTTTTCCATCTTCTTTTATAATCCGAATATTCATCCAGTTAAAGAATATCTGATCCGCAAAGAGGAAAATATCCGCTTTGCTGAAAAGCACAATATTCCGTTTATAGATGCCGACTACGATACTGATAACTGGTTTGCTCGCGCCAAAGGCATGGAAAATGAACCGGAAAAAGGCATCCGCTGTACCATGTGTTTTGATATGCGCTTTGAGCGTACCGCATTGTATGCGGCTGAACATGGTTTTAGCCTGATCAGCAGTTCACTGGGTATTTCGCGCTGGAAGAATATGAAGCAGATTAATGACTGTGGTCACCGCTCCGCATCTCATTATGATGGCATCAGCTACTGGGATTACAACTGGCGTAAAAATGGCGGCGCGGTACGTATGCTGGAAATCAGCAAAAATGAAGAATTCTATCAACAGGAATATTGCGGCTGTGTCTATTCTCTACGCGATACCAACCGTTGGCGCATGAAAAATGGCCGTGATCGCATTAAATTAGGCGAGAAATTTTACAGCAATGCGATGGATGATGAAATCAACTAATGCACGACTAAATTCAAACATAACGAATGGAATGCAAAATCGATGAAAACATCGGTTTTGCTGGTTTCAATGCCCTAAGACTGAATAAGCTCTAGGGTTCAAGAATAATATAACTCATTGCAATAGCATGAGCTGACCGTTCTTTTATTTTCAATATAAATCAATATTTTAAAATAGCTTATAAATTTTCTTTCAATCAGTCGAACTGAACACATGTCAGCATGATCGCTGCGTATCTTTAATTAATTATTTCAAATTACATAAAAGTCGTAGAGTCACTTATGACTCACACAGGTACAAGATGCAATTTTTTTTCAAATAAATTAAATGTGATCGTTTTTAGAACAAAAACGAAAAGAACTAAAAATGGTGCGCTCAGCGGGACTCGAACCCACGCCACAGGCTTCGGAGACCTGTACTCTATCCAGTTGAGCTATGAGCGCTTCATTGGAGTGGGCACATCATAACAAAAAAAACTACAAGGTAAAGCAACTATATATAAGTCAGTCATTTTTCTGCCTAAGCTTTGTACAGCATCCTGTTTATGCAATGCAGAATTCCATACGATTTACTTGGTTTATTCAGCCCGATATCGCACAATACTCAGACTATTCACAGCGTGAGATATTTATGACTGATGCACTGACGTTAACGCAGTTGTCAAAAACCTATAAAAATGGTTTTCAGGCACTCAAAGGTATTGATTTAACTGTGCCTGAAGGTGAGTTTTATGCACTTTTAGGCCCAAATGGCGCAGGTAAATCGACCACGATTAGTATTATCAGTTCTCTTACGCGTAAAACTTCAGGTACTGTCGAAATTTTTGGGCACAATTTGGATACCCATCCATCACATGCCAAACAATGTTTAGGTGTCGTACCACAAGAATTTAACTTCGGTCAGTTTGAAAAGACCTTTGATATTTTGGTTACTCAAGCTGGTTATTACGGCATTCCCAAAAAATTAGCAGAAAAGCGTGCTGAAGAATATTTAGAAAAGCTAGGGTTGTGGGACAAACGCAGTACACAAGCACGCATGCTATCTGGTGGGATGAAACGCCGTTTGATGATTGCGCGCGCCATGATGCATGAGCCGAAACTTCTAATTTTGGACGAGCCAACAGCGGGTGTTGATATTGAACTGCGTCGTTCTATGTGGGACTTCCTCACTGAAATGAATGACAAAGGTACATCTATTATTTTAACGACGCATTATTTAGAAGAAGCAGAAATGCTGTGTCGTCGAATTGCGATTATTGACCGTGGTGTCATTAAAGAAGATACCACCATGAAAGGGTTCTTAAGCCAATTAAATGAAGAAACCTTTATCTTCGATTTGGCCGAGCCTATTCAACCGCTCAATATTGACATTATTGGTGTACGTTTTAACTTGGTTGACCCTGTGACCTTAGAAGTGACCATGGATAAAGCCCACACCATGAATGATTTGTTCCAACTCATGGAATCTCAAGGTATTCAAGTACGCAGTATGCGTAATAAATCGAACCGTCTTGAAGAATTATTTGTTCGTATGGTGGAAAAAAATCTTGAAGGTGCAGCACAATGAATTTTAATCAACTTTGTATTGCCCTCTATACACTGGTTTATAAAGAAATCCGTCGCTTTATGCGAATCTGGCCACAAACGCTATTACCGCCTGCCATCACCATGAGTTTGTACTTTGTGATTTTTGGTAATCTAGTCGGTTCACGTATTGGTCAAATGGGTGGTTTCACCTATATGCAATTTATTGTGCCCGGTTTGATTATGATGGCGGTCATTACCAACAGTTATGCCAACGTATCATCTAGTTTCTTTAGTGCAAAATTCCAAAAAAGCATTGAAGAACTGATTATGAGTCCCGTACCACTACACATGGTACTTTGGGGTTATGTGATTGGTGGCGTTTGTCGTGGTGTATTGGTCGGCATTATTGTGACTGCCATGAGTTTATTTTTTACTGAATTACATATCACCAATATTTTCGTGACTATATATACAGTTCTGATTACTTCTTTATTATTTTCGCTTGGCGGCTTTATTAATGCTGTCTATGCAAAATCTTTTGACGATATTTCGATTATCCCGACTTTCGTCCTGACACCGCTAACCTATTTAGGCGGTGTTTTCTATGCCATCTCGTCATTGAGTCCATTTTGGCAAAATCTCTCTTTAATCAACCCTGTCGTGTATATGGTGAATGCATTCCGCTACGGTATCTTAGGCCATAGCGATGTCAATGTAGGCATTTCACTGGCAGTTATTACTGCATGCTGCGCTGTACTCTATGGCGTGGCATATCATTTACTTTCTCGTGGTTCAGGAATGCGTGAATAATGAGTGTAGAACAATCCCTTTTAGGTAAAGACACCAATTACCCAACAGCATATCAGCCCGATATTCTGTTCCCTATCGCACGTGCTACGGCACGTGAACAATATGCCCATGTGGAAGGCATTTGCCAAGGTAAAGACTGGTGGCATGTTTTTGAAATTTCATGGCTAAATGCTTCTGGTGTACCACAAGTAGCAATTGGTCGTTTAACACTACCAGCCAGTTCAGACAATTTAATCGAATCCAAATCACTAAAGCTCTACTTTAATAGTATGAACTTTACTCAATTTGAATCACGTGATGCTTTCAAAGCAACAGTTGAAAAAGATTTATCTGTTGCTGCCAATGCACCCGTGACTATTGATCTTTTTCATGTCGATGATGTGGAAATTTCTAAGCCTGAAGGTATCTGTATTGATGACTTAGAGCCAACAAAACTGGAAAATCATCCAAACGCCAACTTATTGGCATTAGATGAAAATAACAATGAAGAAGTTGAAGTTCAGTTTTATTCACATTTATTAAGAAGTAACTGTCCAGTCACGGGTCAACCTGATTGGGGTACGGTATTTATAAGGTATAAAGGAAGCAAGCCTTGTTATCGTAGTATTTTGGCTTATATTATTTCTTACCGTCAGCATAATGGTTTCCATGAACAATGTGTGGAACAAATGTTTGCCGATATTTGGCAAAATCTTAAACCAAGTAAGCTGATGGTTTATGCAACCTATACACGCCGTGGTGGATTGGACATCAACCCTTGTCGTGTATCGGATTTAACATGGATGCCTCGCCCAATTCGATTGGCGCGACAATAAAAAAATTGAGGTTAGCGATGCCATTTTTTGGTTTTATTCCTTCAGATGAACTTTTAAGCAGTATTCAGACTGGTCACGAGAAAAAAAATTCAAGTGAACCCCTTTATCCTTTGCGTGATAAAACTGCATTGCTGATCAATGATGAAATCATTGGTGCAACGATTTTAGCACCTGTACATCTTTTCCCTGCAAGCGACAAACGCGATACAGCGGAAAAACTTGCAGGCTATGTGAAATCTACAGTTGCTGTTTTACTTAAACAACTCCTAGGTAAGTCACCTAACGATGTGGTAAAACAATCCATCGATTTTTCTGAGAAAAGTTTGTTTAAAGATAGTTCAGGCACACATCGCGTTGGCCTTACTCTCGATGCAGGGCTAATCACTAACCTCAAAAATAGCTATGCTGAAATCAAAGCAGGCACTGATGTAAATAAAGCTGCCTTCGCAGAACTTTATAAACAGTTTGCCGAAGCAGCAGTCCGCCATTTTATGAATGACTTTAATAAGACCTTAGATCTTGGCATGATTAAACGTAAAGCAGCAGATATTGGTTCTTCAGCTGTGATTAAAGCCATCCATATTGCTATTGATAAAATTTTCCCTAATCTGACCAAAGAAGAACTCGGGGCTTTAGCGCAAGCACACGACTCGATGTTTAATCACTAAATCTTTCTCAGTATTCAAAACCTAGCCTCGGCTAGGTTTTTTATTGCAAAATATTGATATGACTTATTTTAGTGCAAGACTGTGCTAGCATGCGCCTATAAAAAATCCCCACATACTTATTATTATGACATTAGATTCACAATATAAGTTTTTGCGTCAAGCACCACGAGATGGCTTAAGTACCGCGATGCAACCTTCTATATGGAATCGTTTGCATATCGATCCGTGGTTAACCACATTTATCATTTTAAATGCGGCACTCGGTTTAGTGACTTTATATAGTGCGTCTGGTCAAAATATCAGCATGGTCATTCGACAGAGTATAAGTTTCGCCATTGGCTTGGTTGTCATGTTTAGTTTGGCTCAGATTCCACCTAAGGTTTATCAGACTTTCAGCCCTTTTTTCTATGTATTCGGTTTACTTTGTCTAATTGCAGTCATGTTGGTTGGCGAAGTTCGTATGGGTGCGCAGCGTTGGCTAAGCATACCCGGTGTTGCAAGTATTCAACCTAGTGAATTTATGAAAATTGGCATGCCCATGATGATGGCATGGTATCTGTCCAAGTATGCTCTCCCACCAAAGTTTAAACAGATCTTTATTGCGCTGATATTAGTGGGTGTCCCTTTCTTATTAATTGCAGAACAACCCGACTTAGGTACATCTGCCTTAGTCCTTGCAAGCGATATATTTGTATTGTTTCTTAGTGGCTTACCATGGTGGATGATTGGAAGTGCACTCGGTGCCGTAGCTGTACTCATTCCTCTCACTTGGGAGTTTCTACTACAGGATTATCAAAAAATGCGTGTCATGACTTTATTTGACCCTGAAGCAGATGCCTTAGGTGCGGGTTGGAACATTATTCAATCTAAAACCGCCATTGGCTCAGGTGGTATGTCGGGAAAAGGCTTCTTACAAGGCAGCCAATCACATCTGCATTTTTTACCCGAAGGTCATACAGATTTCATCATTGCGGCTTATTCTGAAGAATTTGGTTTTATTGGTATCTGTATTTTAGTTGTTCTGTATTTCGCTGTCATCTTTCGTACTCTGCAAATTGGCTTAAATAGTTTCCATAACTATGGTCGATTGCTTGCAGGCGGCCTAGGTTTGTCTTTTTTTGTATATGTATTTGTGAATGCTGGCATGGTCAGTGGTATCTTACCCGTAACAGGTATTCCTCTACCTTTTATGAGCTATGGCGGCACAGCCATCATTACTTTAATGGCTGCTTTTGGCCTGGTGATGGCCATTCATACTCATCGCTAATGAAATTGGAATTTTTTTATTTATGTTAAATCGAAATTTTTATAAAAAACTTACACATATTGGCATTGTTGTCGGTTCTCTTTCTTTGACTAGTTTCTGTCAAGCCAACGACTTTCAATCTCATCCAGCCTATGCAGCCTTTAAACAAAATACCATGCAAACCTATGGTTTAAGTGAGAGTCAAGTTGACTGGGCCATGCAAGGTAGTAAAAACTTGCCCAACATTATTAACATTATGAATCGCCCTGGTGAATCAAAGCCTTGGTATCAATACAAAACCAACTTTTTAGCAGAGAGTACGATTCAACGTGGTGTGCGTTTTAAAAACCAATATGCAGATACATTAAATCGCGCAGAACAACAGTTTGGCGTACCACAATCTGTAATTCTCGGTATTTTAGGTGTTGAAACAGGATATGGCAGCAATAAAGGTAACTTTATTACCCGTGATGCACTTGCAACTTTAGGTTTCGGCTATGAACGCCGTGCGCAATATTTCCAAGATGAACTCGCAGCACTGATCGCTTGGTCATATAAAGATGGTGTTCCAACCAATTCTGTTGTGGGTTCTTATGCAGGTGCAGTTGGATATCCTCAATTTATGCCAAGCAACATTCCAAAATTTGGTGTGGATTACGACGGCAACGGTCATGTTGACCTTCGAAATTCAGCTGTAGATGCCATTGGCTCAATTGCAAACTACCTTGCAAATTATGGTTGGCAGCGTAATCAACCTATTGCCTTTGCCGCACGCTACTCAGGTAACAATCCAGATTCAATTATTGCCAAAGATTTAAATCAACCAACGCCGTACGGTGTTTTAAAGGCACAAGGCGTAACCCCTATGAATCCATTGGTAAAAATTGATGACCTCGATTTAGTCAATGTCATTCAATTGCAAGATAGTTATGGGCCAATTTATTACATTACCTACCCTAACTTTCAGGTCATTACTACCTACAATAAAAGCCGTATGTATGCGACAGCGCTGTGGCTTTTAGGCACTGAAATTACCAGTCGATAAGACTGGTGATTTACCAATAGATATAAAAGTCAATCTTTTTTTTAATTAAAATGGCTAAATTTCGCGCTTATTACATACAATGTTACAATATTGATCATTTTATGATCAATAAGTGTTATTTTTTTAGACAATTTCAAAGTATTTTAATTAAACACTAGACAGCCCTGTTAGCGCATGAATATTATCCATCTCGTTAAATGTAGTTGCAAAAGTGAAATATCAGACGTGTTTGTACGGATATCAGCGACTTAGTTGGATCAGACAAATATGCCATTGGGAGATAAACAATGCAGTCATCGATTATTAAATATGCCTTAGCGGTTGCCACGACAGTAGCCCTAAGTCAGTCACAAGCAGAGATGGTTCAATCATCGTCATTCAATCATGACAATGATAATTCTCGTCTAGCTGCACGTGTATTAAACAAAGAAGCTCAAAGCTTTAATTCAAATTTTACTAATTTAAGTAGCCTTTCAATCACTGAGCGTTCTGGCGATAAAATTCGTCGTGAAACAATCGCTGCTAAAATCGAAATCCCTGAAGATGAGCCTTCAGTGATTGAAAAGTTAAATACTGTTGCGTCTAACACTGTACGTAAATTCAGCCAAACAGGTACAGCGTCATGGTACGGTCGTCAATTCCATGGCCGTAAAACTGCTAGTGGTGAAACATTCGATATGAATGCATTAACCGCTGCTCACCGTAGCTTGCCACTCAACTGCTTTATTCGTGTAACCAACCGCAATAACGGTAAAAGTGTCGTTGTGAAAGTCAATGACCGCGGCCCATTCCATGGCAACCGAGTTCTAGATTTATCTTATGGTGCTGCAAAGCAATTAGGTATTACTAGTGCAGGTACAGCAAATGTCAGCATCGAGCGTGTAGACGGACCAAACTCATAATCCCAAATGAGTGACTGCATTTAACAAAACCACGCTTAGCGTGGTTTTTTATTTCCAGCACTTCATCCCCCTCACATTTTGAATATCCATTTTCGGTTTTTTCTATTTTTGACGCATTCTGAGTTCTGGTTTATATTTTGAACAATATTTCCATGATCAAGGATCGTCATGAAAACAATCAGTGAATGGTTTGATGAATATAGTGAAAGCCATCAGAACCAAACCAATAAATTAATCCATTGGGTTTGCGTTCCAACCATCTATTTTTCAATCGTAGGCATCTTGGCACATTTTAGTGTTTTACTTACAACGCTTCTTTTAGTACTTGCCTTTATTTTTTACGCGCGCTTAGACATCGTGCTTGCCGTCGCTATGGCTGTATTAACATCGGTTTTAGTGTGGCTAATTTGGGTCTTACCTGTAGGCTACGGATTTTATATTGGCTTATTCATTTTGGCCTGGATTGGGCAGTTTTACGGGCATAAAGTAGAAGGTAAGAAGCCATCTTTCTTCAAAGATCTTCAATTCCTCCTCATTGGCCCAATTTGGTGTATGGATGCTTACCTAAACAAAGTACTACCAAATTGGAAAACTCGCCAAAAAACGCAAATGACAAGCATTTAGAGTACACTTAAATTTTAATTTGAAGAAAAGAGCTTTTTAACAGCTTTCTAGGTGCTTTTCCCCCTATTTTTTATATGGGTTTTTCAATACTATTTAGAATAAAGCCACGTAAATATAAAAATAGAAAAGCACCAAACTTAAACTAATACTTAAAAGTAATTTTCGAGTTATACACGTGATAAGAATGGTCAATAGTGCGCCATAAAAATAGCTATTGGCCCATACCCCTTTCCACTCACCCTGTTCAAAAAAAATCACAGGACTAACAATTGAAATCATTAAGCAAGGTGCAGCATATTTCAACATATACAAGGCAAAGTTTGGCAAGCGGATCGTGGTTTTAGGTTCAAGAAATACATAGCGATTAAAAAAAGTGACAGCGGTCAACACAAACAATAAGTACCAACTCATGACTTGCTCCGCATAATATCCAACATTGCTGTAATAGCCATGCCAATCATACCCGCTGCTAAGATTGCGGCATCAAACTTAAGCCAACTAAAAAATACTGCGAGTAATGCAGAAATTGTCATTCCTATGATTGCTAAATGATCTCTCATCACCAAAATAGCCATAACAATAAAAATAACCACAATGGAGAATTCCAAATGCAACACGGATAAGTCCGGAACGATTCTGGCTAAGTAAATCCCAACAGCACTAAAAGCCACCCAACTTATATAAAAGCTAAAACCCGCACCAATCAAATAACGGTAAGAATAATCTGGTTCACGCAGCACTGCTGTTGCATACAATTCATCCGTCAGGAAAAAACCCAACAGTACTCGCTTAAAGAATGGCAGCTTTAGAGCGTGATACCTAAGTTGCAACGCATAAATAAAATGCTGACTGGTTAAGAAAAATATTGTCAGCACAATACTTAAGATAGATGCACCTGCTGACAGCATACTCAAACTCACCAATTGGGCTACACCCGCAAACACCAAAACTGACATGCCAAGTGCCTGCATAACACTTAAACCCGTATTGATTGCGACCGACCCTGCCAATATCCCCCAAGGAATAACGGCAAATGATAAGGGCAACATATCCAGCGCCCCTTTCCAAAAGCCCAAAGGGGCTCTATTTGGTGTGAGCTGATTTGTGTCGTATTTCATTTTAAATATTGCATCTCTATACGTGTGCAAATACTTTAAAATGAGCTTTAGTATTAAGACTTGAACAAAATTGCTGAGTTAAAGCTTTTAAGTATTTTTTCTAAGACGAGTATTTCTTGTAATTGTTTTTAAACCTAACATTTTATAAAAAATCTAAGATAAACCTTCTTAATGATTCAGCATGTATTGTGCAGGGGTACAACCAAGGGCTTTTTTAAAATGTCGATTAAAATGACTTTGATCTGAAAAGCCACATAATTGTGCTGTAAGCGCGATATCTTGACCAGTTTTTAATAATTTTAAAGATTTATGTAAGCGGCATTGCACCAACCATGCATGCGGTGGCAAGCCCGTATATTTTTTGAATTGTCGCAATAAATGCCAAGGACTCAATCCTACAATAGCTGCAAGATCAAATAATTGGTGATCTTTTTCTGGCTCATTTGCTAAGATATCTTGAATAAGCTGTATCTTTCTTTGTGCTTCTGGCAGATTTTGTAATGTTGGTTTTGTCTTTGCATGACGACTGAGTAAATAAGCCAAGGTCGATAAAAATAAGCTTTCTTTAAATAATGTATTTTGTGGTTGAATCAATAAGTCAAATAACAAATTTAATTGGATTGCCAGACCTTCATCATGCACAACTGCTTGCGGGAACCACGGAGCACTCCACGTCCTTTTAAAAAAATCCGTACTGATCTCAGCCATCATTTCAGGGGTTGGGTAAATTGCACGGTAGCACCAGCCTGAATCAACTGCAGATGAACCAGTATGTACCTCATCTGCATTCACCAAAATAATGTCACCTTTGGGTGCAATATGCTAATTACCAGCTCGCAAGAACGATTGCGCCCCTTCATCAATTAAACCGATACAATAACCTTCATGGGTATGTTTGGAAAATTCGGTTTCCTGATAAGATGCTTTCAGGAGCTCAAGCCCGCCTAATTCTTGAATATGCCAATAATCGACAAATTCATGTGCTTCTTTCTCTTGCATAACCGATTCCAGATCATCAACATTTTACTTTAACGTCTAAATTCGAGCTGCATAGAACAAAATTGCTCTCTTGTTAGTTTTTATTTTATAACCACTTTCAAAAAATGACGATTAAACACTGCAACCAATATCAGAACTATTGTGAAAATGATTAGTCGTTATTATTGATATGTTTTCCCGTTATGCTTTAACCAACCATCTGCATGGCGACCGTTAGGATCATGATGCGTCCAATGCATCACACCACCTTTATCAGAATATTCATACTCACCATAAAATTGTACTGTATCGCCTTTGTTTAAAGAGTCAATGCGTGGTGCTAAATCAATATTATGTGCGACCAATAAGGTCTGCCCATTTGATAATTCCAAAAGAAATTTCTGATGTCGACTGCCTTCATTATCATCACGCAGTACCGCAATGACTTTACCAGAACCCTCAACCTGAACATTACTCAGCTTCTTGCTATATGCTTGCGCTATTAGTTCAGTGCCATGCGTAACTTTTTCTTCAGTCTGCTGAGTTATTACTTCAGTTGCAGCTTTTGGCGTGTCAGGTACTGTCGCCTGCACATTCTCAGTTTTTTGTTGTTGCAGATCAATTCCATAATAAGCAGCAACTAATGCAACAATAACGCCGCCAATGGTTAGATTTGTTTTATTCGCCATAACATCAATTAATTCAATATTTGTAGCTAAGTATATCTTTGAAAATTAATCAATCACCACTTTATCTACAATTCTTTATAGTTTTACTTTGGCAATTAAACTGGTTAGATTAATTTCCCAAAAAATTGAAATAAAAAAAAAGTCCTCAAATGAGGACTTTTTTTTGCAAATAATCAGAGATTATTTTGCAGCAGCTTGAGCAGCAGCAACTTCTTCAGCGAAAGAAAGTTCAGCTTTTTTCTCAATACCTTCACCCACTTCGAAACGAACGAATTGAGCTACAGTTGTACCAGTTGATTTAAGAACGTCTGCAACTTTCTTATCGTTATCGATAACGTACATTTGGTTCTCAAGAACAACTTCGTTCAAGTATTTCTGAACAGAACCAGTCACCATTTTTTCAACGATGTTAGCAGGTTTGCCAGATTCTAAAGCTTTAGCTTCAGCAATTTCTTTTTCTTTAGCGATAAGGTCAGCAGAAACACCCGCTTCATTTACAGCTACTGGGTTGAACGCAGCAATGTGCATTGCCAAGCCTTTACCAGTTGCAGCATCACCTGCGTAAGAAACAACAACACCGATTTTAAGACCGTGTTTGTAAACAGCAAGGTTGTCGCCTTCAACGATTTTAGCGCGACGTACTTGGATGTTTTCACCAATTTTTTGAACAAGAGCAATACGAGTTTCTTCAACTGTAGCGCCATCTTCAAGTTTTAATTCAGCGATTTGAGCAGCATCAGTTACGCCAGCAGCAAGAGCAGCAGCAGCAACTTTAGCAGAGAAACCAGCAAAGTTTTCGTCTTTAGCAACGAAGTCAGTTTGGCAGTTTACTTCTAAAAGGATTGCTTTGTTGCCTTCTTGAGCGATAGTGATCGCGCCATCAGCAGCAATGTTACCCGCTTTTTTAGCAGCTTTAGCTTGACCAGATTTACGAAGGTTATCAATCGCTAATTCGATGTCACCGCCCGCTTCTGTCAATGCTTTTTTACATTCCATCATTGCAAGACCAGTACGATCACGCAATTCTTTAACCATGCTTGCTGTAACTGCAGTCATGTTAATCTCCTAAATAGGGTAGAAAATGAATTCTTTTTAGAACAGAAACGGCCCAGAGCTATCTCTTGGGCCGTCTGCATACATGACGCTTACTTTGCCACCATCACATGTCGCAAAAATGACAAGCTTGCGTCAAACGCATTAAGCCTCAGGAGCTTCTTTAGCTTCTTCAACTTTAGCTTGTGCATTTGCTTGTGATTGAGCATATTCTTTACCAGCAAGAATCGCATCAGCCATAGCAGAAGCATACAAAGTAACTGCACGGATCGCATCGTCGTTACCAGGGATAACGTAGTCTACGTTGTCTGGGTTAGAGTTTGTATCAACGATACCGATTACAGGAATACCAAGGTTTTTAGCTTCTTTAATTGCAATTGCTTCGTGATCAACGTCGATTACGAATAATGCGTCAGGTAAACCACCCATGTTTTTAACGCCACCAAGACCGCGTTCAAGTTTTTCCATCTCACGAGTACGCTCTAAAGCTTCACGTTTAGTAAGCTTAGCGAAAGTGCCATCTTGAGATTGAGTTTGAAGGTCTTTTAGACGGTTGATTGACTGACGAAGAGTTTTCCAGTTAGTCAACATACCACCTAACCAACGGTGATCAACATATGGTTGGCCAGCGCGTTGAGCTTGTTCACGGATGATTGCAGAAGCTGCACGTTTAGTACCAACGAACAAAACTTTGTTCTTTTTGCTAGCCAAGTTGTTAGCAAAGTTCAAAGCATCATTTAACGCAGGAACAGTGTGCTCAAGGTTGATGATGTGAATTTTGTTGCGCGCGCCAAAGATGTACTCGCGCATTTTTGGATTCCAAAAACGTGTTTGGTGACCGAAGTGAGCGCCTGCTTGAAGAAGGTCGCGCATGCTTACGTTGTAATCTGCCATTTTCTTTACCTTAAAGTTTGGGTTAGGCCTCCATATACCCGCATTCTCCACCTAAAAAGGCACCCAGAGAAATGTGTCGATATATGTGCGGATTTTATTGCCCCATCGCACAAAGCCCGCGAAATTTATTCACGAAAAAGCATTTGATAAAATGGGCGGCTATTTATACCATAGTCACATACAAATTTCCAAAAGTTTTTAGAGATCATGAACAGTACTTACGAAGCTCCACGCCGTTTAATTAAAACTCCAGACGAAATAGAAAAAATGCGTGTGGCAGGTCGGTTGGCAGCTGAAGTTTTGGATATGATCAAACCGCATATTGTTCCAGGTGTGACTACCCTTGAACTTGATACGATTTGTCATGACTATATCGTTAATAAACAAGAAGCTATTCCAGCTTGCTTAGGCTATGGTGCAGCACCTGGTCGTCCTGCATTCCAACATGTAATCTGTACATCAGTGAACCATGTGGTCTGTCATGGTATTCCATCTGATGCTAAAAAATTAAAGAAAGGCGACATCCTCAATATTGATGTAACCGTAATTAAAGATGGCTACCACGGTGACACGAACATGATGTACATCGTAGGCGGTGAAACATCTATTTTAGCCAACCGTTTATGTAAAGTTGCGCAAGAAGCCATGTACCGCGGTATGGCTGTAGTAAAACCTGGTGCAACCATGGGTGATATTGGTAATGCCATTCAACAATATGTTGAGTCTGAGCGTTTTGGTGTTGTCCGTGAATATTGTGGCCATGGTATTGGTACCGTGTTCCATGATGAACCTCAAGTGCTTCATTACGGTCAACCAAATACAGGCATGATCTTAGAAGAAGGTATGACATTCACCATTGAACCAATGGTCAATGGTGGTGACTGGAAAACTAAACTTCTTGGCGACAAATGGACTGTGGTCACTAAAGATCATAGCTTGTCAGCACAGTATGAACACACACTACTTGTAACAAAAAATGGTGTAGAAGTACTTACTGCTCGCCCTGATGAAGACCTATCTCGCTTCGTTCAATAATCAAAGCGTTTTATTTTTAAATAGATATAATGAAGACCATCTACTTTGATGGTCTTTTCTGTTGTTTGTAAATGATTACGTTCTTTTAAATAAATACTCCAATAATTTGAATAAAATAAATCACCTGCGTATCTAAATTAAACTTTGTAAATCTTTTTAATGAATCCGCTAATTTTTTGCATATTGGTGCTTTTTTCGCTCCCCATTACGGTGCAATTAAGCTAAGATAGTGTGCTTTTTTATTTTTTAATCCCTATAAGAAGGAATACTGCCGTGGACGTACGTCTGTCTGATCGTGTAAATAGCATCAAACCGTCCCCTACACTTGCTGTTACTAACAAAGCTGCTGAACTTAAAGCTGCTGGTAAAAACGTAATTGGTTTAGGCGCAGGTGAACCGGATTTCGATACCCCACAACACATCAAAGATGCTGCAATTGCTGCTATCAACAATGGCTTTACAAAATATACAGCTGTTGACGGTACTCCAGGTCTTAAAAAAGCAATTATTGCTAAATTAAAACGTGACAACAACTTAGAATACGCTGCAAACCAAATCTTGGTATCTTGCGGTGGTAAACAATCTTTCTTTAACTTAGCACTTGCTTTGTTAAACAAAGGTGATGAAGTGATTATTCCTGCACCTTACTGGGTAAGCTACCCAGATATGGTGATCATCGCTGAAGGTGTGCCTGTAGTTGTAAAATGTGGTGAAGAACAACGCTTCAAAATCACACCTGCTCAATTAGAAGCAGCAATTACTGACAAAACTCGTTTAGTGGTACTTAACAGCCCATCTAACCCTACTGGTATGATCTACACCAAAGCTGAATTAGAAGCTTTAGCTGAAGTTCTTCGTAAATACCCAGAAGTTTTGGTTGCTTCTGATGATATGTACGAACCAATCCGTTGGGATGATGAATTCTACAACATCGCAACTGTTGCACCTGATCTTTACGACCGCGTAATCGTTCTTAACGGTGTATCAAAAGCATATGCAATGACTGGCTGGCGTATTGGCTATGCAGCAGGTCCTGCTAAGCTTATTGGTGCGATGAAAAAAATCCAATCTCAATCAACTTCAAACCCAACTTCTATTTCACAAGTTGCTGCAGAAGCTGCATTAAATGGCCCTCAAGACGTTCTTGAGCCAATGATTGAAGCATTCAAACGTCGTCACGACTTAGTTGTAAAAGGTTTGAACGACATCAACGGTATTACTTGCCTTCCAGCTGATGGTGCATTCTATGCATATGCAAACATTCGCCCATTGATTCGTGCGAAAGGTTTAAAATCTTGCACAGAATTCTCTGCATGGTTATTGGAAGAAACTGGTGTTGCAGTTGTTCCTGGTGATGCGTTCGGTCTTGGTGGCTACATGCGTATTTCATATGCAACTGCTGACGAAGTGCTTGTTGATGCGCTTGCTCGTATCAAAAAAGCTGCTGATTCAATCGAAGGCGTTGACGCTGCGATTGCTTCCATTGCTGCTGAAAAATAATCTGCTTTTAAAAAGCTAGATTTAAAAAACCCGCGAATATCGCGGGTTTTTTATACTCATCAAAAGAATAAATTAATACGCTTCACTTCAACACGCTTTTGATCAATTTTTTTCGCGGTTCAAACTAAATAACAAAGCTCATCCAGCCCATTTGACTTCCTTCAAATCGACTTAAATATTAAAAAGCCAAACGATAAAACCTAAAACTAACCTTCATATTCAAATCTTTGGTTTGCATTCTTTTTACGTTTTCAGCTATGTTATTTAACATAAGTTCCATTTTAGAACCCAAAACAACCACAAAACTAACCTATCCAGAGATATACCAATGAACATCAAAGAAATGACTGGACTCGAAATTTTAAAGGCAATGATGCAAGGCCAAATTCCACCTGCAAGCATTAGTGAAATTATTCCAATGCAACCCAAAAAGATTGAACAAGGTAATGTAGAGTTTGTTGTAAAAGCCGATCAGCGCCATTTAAATCCACTTGGTGGTGTGCATGGTGGCTTTGCAGCAACAGTCTTAGATACAGTTACAGGGTGTGTCGTACACTCAGCATTAGAAGCTGGTATAGGCTATGGCACCATTGATCTCAATATAAAAATGTGTAGACCTATCCCTAAAAATCAAGATTTAACCGCAATAGGCCATTTAATTAATATCAGCAAAAATTTAGCAATTTCAGAAGGCAGAATTATGGATAACAATGGAAAGATATATGCTCATGCAACAGCGACATGCATGATTATCCGTGCTTAAAGTTTCATTTGCTCGCATATTTATGCGAGCAATATTTAAATATAAACACCTATATGCGCATTAAATTGCTGAATGTAAAGCACGTAACAGTTGAGTTTTAGTTAAATCAATTCGATTACTACCCTTTTGGAAGCAGTAATATTTCAATGCGCTATCAAGCTCAACCGTAAGCACTTTTTGCTCTGAAATCGACCACACTTTAGATCGATTAGACCCAGAAAGCGCACTACCCGCAAGTTGAAACAAATACAAGTCATGATCACGTTGTAGAGGAATACGTCGACCATCGTCTTTGTGCTCAAAGCGTAAATGACATGGTGAATTCACTAACCATTTTTCACTAAACCACAATTGCAGTAGATCGCCCAAAACCAACTCACGTAAGCCTAATGGCCAGACGTTCACATACGAACCTTCCACGGGTGTTTGATATTGATTGTGATCAGCAATAATTGAAAGATAGTTTTCTTGATAGAAAGAAAAGTTGGAGAAAATTTGAGAAATAGTAAGCGTATTCATTCGCTTTCTCCTGTTTAGCCATTTTAGTGCTGGCAAGTTGGGTTTAAATCCACACTGTTTAAGCTTAGGCTTAAACGCTCTGTTGTTAGATTCAGACTAACAACTGATTTTTTTCTTTGCAAGCATCAAAAGCCATTTTTCTTAAAATTTAGTTTTTTTGTTCAAATAAGAAACACTCAAACACCAATTCAGACTTTATGAATATTTTTAACTTGACCCCCCTGTAAATCTGCTTATAATCGCATTCAGATTCTCCAATAGCTCAGTCGGTAGAGCGACGGACTGTTAATCCGCAGGTCCCTGGTTCGAGCCCAGGTTGGAGAGCCAAATTCTAAAGCCCATTTTTTAAATGGGCTTTTTAAATGCTTGAAATTTAGTGATAGATTTATTTACAGACTAATTTATACTCTGCAAATCATAGTCATTAGAATAAAAAATTTTCATACACGTTGATGCCGAATTAAATAAGCGAGCGCTTAAACAATATCTCACTGCATTCATTTTTCTGATTATTCTATTTTGCCCTTTCGCAATATATTTGGTGAGTTGCACACCTAAAAGTGAAATTGAACAACACCTTGCTACACCGCCAAGCTTATACGAGAGCGAGACCAACTCACTGATTAATAGCAATCAGCAATGGCAAATTCCAGCTGTACAAATTCGTGATGATAATTTTAGTTTCGATGAGTCTAATCCTGCATTAGAACAGATGACTGCTGGTGCGTTTTGGTCTAGCCCAGCTATTTCCCTGCAAAACCAAACTGATCAACTTTATGTTTACATCGACTTCGCTGGTCAACAACAAACACGAAAAGACCTTGAAATTGCTGTCTTACCCATTTGTATTTTAGACAACAACGAAAACCCTTGTATGAAAGCCGGACTGCATGCAGAAGGTCAAATTTTCCATATTTCTACCAAAGAAAAAACTGAGTATCACACCTTAAATACCAATAAGTCTTGGATTTTCTACGGCCATCACTTTCAAGAAAATTATATTATTCCGCCGAATGCCACACTCAAATTCATTGTAAAAGGCAATATTCCTGAGCACTTAAGCATACAGTGGTTAAGATTAACATTCAGCACAAACCCTATTGTTGAGCAACAACAAAGTTTTATGCTTAATGAACAAGGCAGTGTGAAGTTCAAATATCTACTTGCACTTTTACCGCTATTTATCTTTGCTCTCATACATGTTTATCAAGGTTTTGAAAGCCTTCGAAATTTAACAATAGGCGGCCTCGCAGCGTTGCTCTTCGCCATAAACACAATCATTTGGGATATCCAATATATGGTGATTGGCTGCTTAATTCTATGCTTTGCCAGTGTCTGTTATTGTTTTGAAAATCGCTACTATCGCTTACTTTATCTCAGTGGCTATTTAATTATTGCAGGCTATGCTCAGCAATATTATGATGGTTTTAATAAAGCCTTTTTTACCCAAACTGGCTTAATTCTAATTATCGGCCTATCCATGTATTTTTTAGAAAGCAATGAAGCATAATTCTCTATGCAAAAAAGCCCTTCAACATGAAGTAATGCCAGTCAGTTAAGAAATTGACTGGCATTTTCTTGGATATTTTTGTGCTTTAATTTTCACTACTCGCGGACATTGCCTTTGCCTTTTTTCAGGTAATACAAATATTTTAGATTGTTCAAAT
>NZ_VPDH01000040.1:0-34130 GCF_013417785.1 Acinetobacter sp. YH12227
GCGGTTTTAGAAAGAGTTGTAATTTCTCCAAAAAGATTGAAAACCATTTTAAAGCCTTCGACTTAACCTTTTTTTACATCAATAATGGTTTCATTTAATGTCAGCATACTTTTTGAAACACCACCAATAATTTTATATCACCTACATAAATACACTTATAAAAAAGCCAGTCACTAGACTGGCTTTTTTAAGTTTAACGTTTACCCATTGAGCGACGCGTTCCGCGTGGCGGCATCCATGTACGGTCAGCATAACGCTGTGGTTTTGGGCGCATGTCTTCAAATACTTCATCAGAAGAATTTTCTTCAACTTTTTTCACTGGAAAAGGCAAATTAACAATAGCCTTCTTCTTGGGAGGGTTTTGCGTACTCATTGGAATAACTCAATCAAATCTGCCGCTATTGTACAAAAAAAATAGCATCGCGGCTAATCGCACTACATTTTTAAAAAGCCTTACAAGTGAAAACCGCAATTGATGAGGCTAAGCAATGTAATTCATCAAAATAATTTGTTTGAACAAAATGTTCATCCAACTATCAACCAACGAACATCAGCTTTAAAAGTCTTTTTAGAGAACAATCTTTATAAGCCCATAAATTTTTCTTGAAAAGTACATTAATTGTATTGACCTAAATAGCTAAGCACCCTGTCAAAAAAGTCAATTAAAATCATATTTAACAAATAGATAGCCATAAATAAAATAGATCAAAACTGCTTATTTGTTACACAAACACTTCACTAAAGTTAAAGGATAAAACATTTTTCTTACTTTGTTACAGGAAGCTTACTTGATCTATTGATATCTATAACATTTCCACAAGTATAAATTTTGAATAATGGGCTCTTAGAAAAATTATTATCAATTTACGGACATGGAGTCCTTTAAAATGAAAAAAAGTGTATTGTGCATTGCTGCGTCTATGGCTGCCCTTCCTATCCTCAGTCATGCCGACTCACCATATTTTAGTTTAAAAGATGGCGATGGCTTTAAGCGTTTTTCAGTTTCTGTAGGTGCTCTACATGTAATGCCTCAAGGTAAAGCGCAGCCTTTTAATGTAAAAACTGCTGCTTATCAAGGCATTGAAGCACCTGTAGGTGCAGTTGGTATCGATACAGTAAAATCCAACCTTGATCCAGCAATGGGCTCAAACTCAACGACCACAATTATTAATATCCTAGATGGTATAGGTGTTGATACCTTACCTGCATCACTCAGTGGCTCGGCAAAAATTAGAGGTTTAGGAGATTGGAATAATCCAGGAACCGGCCTTGAAGCTGATGATGTCACTACACTAGGTATTATGACCAATTATTTCTTTACCGATAATATCTCATTTGAAATGAAAGCAGGCATTCCACCAAAAGTAGACTTGCAAGGTAAAGGGAAAATTTATGCCCCATTCTCTGCAACTGCAACACCAACTTTAGGATCAATTAATTTAACTTCAATTGATCTCAAAAATGACATTGAAGTGACCGATTTAGAAGCTTATGGAGCAGCGGCATCGGCTCGTGCATGGACGCCTGCCTTTGAATTCCAATATCACTTTGGTAAAACAGGTGTGAATAAATTCCGCCCATACCTTGGCGTAGGTTTGATGTATGCATATTTTAACGAGCTAGAAATCAATCCACAGACAGAAAAAGATCTAATTAAAGCTGGTCACATGATTGCAAATATCAAAGATGGTAATGCTGGTCGGGCTTTAGAAATTGCTGCATTAGGCAAAGGCGTTGCTGTACCTTCAAACCTTGCAAGTGAAGGTTCAGCTCCAAAGGTGAAAGTAGATGCATCTGATGCATTTGCACCAGTTGTTACAGCTGGCTTTACTTATGACTTTAATGATAAATGGTTTGCTGTAGGTTCTGTTTCGTACGCTCATCTAAAAAATGATACAACTATTACCGTTACTAATACTAAACACGGTAAATTAATCAAATCTAAGGCTAATATTGAAGTGAATCCTATTCTTGCCTATGCCGGCATTGGTATGCGTTTCTAATTACAATGAAATACTCATAAGGCGACTTCGGTCGTCTTTTTTATTGTTCATATTTATATTCATCTTTCACAAAGCTTTGCCAAACCTTCGATATCTCAATTGTTTTATCGGTAATTTATAAATTTATTTTATTGTTTGGTGAATTAATTTTAATCGTAAGTAAACGATGAATCGAATACCATGAGTACAAATTTAAAAATGTAGACTGAGTTATGTCTGATACTCACTTTTCTAAACCACTCATATATATGCTCATAGGTAGTGCCATTATTTTGGCATTGTCTTTAGGCGTACGTCATGCTTTTGGTTTATACCTTGTCCCGATGAGTGATGAGTTTGGTTGGGGACATAATGTTTTCAGTCTAGCAATTGCCATGCAAAACCTCATTTGGGGTGCGGTTCAACCAATCACAGGTGCTTTGGCAGATAAATATGGCAGTAAAATTGTGGTGGCTGCGGGTGGTGCACTCTACACCATTGGACTGTTGCTCATGGCGGTCAGTTCTACAGGCTTATTACTCAACTTAAGTGCAGGTTTAATTTTAGGTTTAGCTCTATCAGCAACCTCTTTCCCTATTTTACTTTCAGCAGTGGGTCGAGCAGCGCATCCTGAGAAACGTAGTTTAGCCATGGGGATTGCAAGTGCGGCAGGTTCATTCGGGCAATTTATTATGCTGCCCTCTACACTTCTGTTACTTCAAAAATTCGGTTGGTCATCTGCATTAGTGGTCAGTGCCATTTTAATTGCTTTAATTATTCCTTTAGCATGGATGCTTAAAGCACCAATGTATGTGTCACCGACTAGCAGTACGAACGAGACGTCACTCAGCTTTAAACAAATATTAAAATTGGCTTGGGAGCATAAACCATTTTGGTTTTTGGCCTTAGGCTTTTTGGTCTGCGGTTTTCAGGTAGTCTTTATAGGTATTCACTTGCCCGGCTATTTAATTGACCATGGTTTTAATGCAACAACTGGCACTATCTTTTTAGCCTTAGTCGGTTTGTTTAATATTGTCGGTACCTATACAGCTGGCTGGCTTGGTGGAAAGTACTCTAAACCTAAACTATTGATGGGTTTATACGGACTCCGTGGCATTGCCATTATTGCCTTCTTATTGCTACCACTTAGCACATGGACAATCTATGCCTTTGGTATCATTATGGGCTTATTATGGCTCTCTACTGTACCTTTAACCAATGGGATTGTAGCCAATATGTTTGGTGTTAAATATTTATCAATGCTCAGTGGTATTGTATTTTTCACCCATCAAGTTGGGTCATTCTTTGGAGGCTGGCTGGGTGGTGTGAACCACGATATGACTGGTAATTATAATGCGGTATGGATGTTTTCCATTGCATTAAGCATATTTGGTGTACTGGTACATTTCTTTGTAAATGAGGAGAATGTCATAAATGACTGATTCTATGATTTGGCTTCGAACAGTTATTGTAGCGGCTCTCATTCTGCTTTTTGCACTGGCTTTCGCGTTATGGTCACACACGCCTGAATTATTTGAATATTTTAATCAAGCCTTTTGTGCACACTAAACCAGCCCTGATCACTTGATAAAGTTAATACAACTGCTGTTTTTTCAACAGAACTACAGCAGTTTTTTCGCTAAAAATCACAGTATTAAATAAAAGCTGCATTTTCAGCATCTTAGTATAAATAATCTATTTATTCATAAACTTAGAATATTTTTTGATTTTTCATCTGCTTTTTTATTTCCTAGATTAGTGCTCAACAGATAACAAATTGAGAACTTTTGAAATGACGGCACTTACACAACTTTCACAAGCCATTCACGATGCTCCTCGCTGGCATCAAGCAGAACAATTTCAAGATGGTTCTGAAATTCGTATTGAACCACAGCATGACCAAGCTTTGGGGGCAGTTGTGTATGGTTTAGATGCACGTAAAGCGCAATCTGGTGAAACCATTTATCGTTTAAAACAAGCTTTAGCTGAGCACTTAATTCTAATATTTAAACAACAAACTTTAGATGATCTACAGTATTTAGCCTTTGCGAGTTACTTTGGCTCTATCTTCCGCCCAGGTGCAGACATTCCTGTATTAGCGTCACAAGATGAAACAGGTACACCGCCCGATGTGGTTCCGGTTTCCAATGCTGTCGGTAAGGGTGACTACACGGGACATGGCGAATTGGCAGCGCATGCAGACCATCAATGGACACCACTACCTTCGTTTGGATCTCTACTCTATGCCATTGAGCTCCCTCAAGATGGCGGTCAAACTTCTTGGTTTAACACTATTCGTGCCTATGAAGCATTGGACGACGCAACCAAGCAGCATTTAGATCAATTACAATTAATTACTTACAATCCGTTTGTCCGCGCCAAAAGTAACAAAGGTACCAATGGTTATGGATCAACCCCACTGTATCGTTTTAAAGATCAACCTATTGTAGGTCACGCGTATCCACACCCGCTTGTACGCACCCATCCTGAAAGTGGTCGTAAAGGTTTGTGGTTAAATGAGCGCTCAGAAGTTGAGTTGGTCAATTATGACGACCAAGCTGGCAGTGAACTGATTGCATCACTACGTGAACACTTATTAAAGCCAGAGTTTCGTTATGAACATCAATGGCAAGAAGGCGACATTGTTTTTTGGGATAACCAAGCAACGCTCCACTCTCGTCGTCCATTTCCATCTGAGCAACGTCGTTTACTCAAACGTATTAGCCTTGCAGGAAGTCGCCCATATTAAGCACTTTAAAATGCAAACAATGCCATAAAAATAAATAAACCAAGAGCAGCACCCAAAATAAAAAGAAGTCCCAAAATAATAATAAAGCTGCTCGAATTATTGACCTATTTCTAAGGCTTTAAAGCCAGCAATAAAATGATCAAGTAAGGCACGAACTGCGGGTAACATACCTTGTCGTGACGCATAAGCAATATGAATCACTCCTTGTGGCAATTGCCATTGGGGAAATAATTCAACCAGCTCTCCTAATTTGAGCTCATCGCGTACAAAAACTGTCGGCAAGGATGCAATTCCAACCCCAGAAAGTGCTGCCGATTTCATTGCACTAAAACTATCTGTTCTTAAGCGTGGATTAAACACGACTTGTTGGACTTCACTTTTTTCACGATGACGAAAGTCCCAAAAATGCTTCGGGCGATCAAAACCAATACAAGGCAGTGTACTGAGTTGTTCTAATTCTGTTGGCACGTCACGGCTTGTAAAAAGTTTTGGTGAAGCCACTAAAACATGATTCCAAGCGTCAAGATCACGCACAATTAAATCACTATCCAATAAAGGCGTATTGCGTACCCGTATAGCTAAATCTACCCCTTCCTCAATCACATCCACCCGATGATTAGTCGCCATCAAATGTACACTGACATCAGCATATTGCTGCATAAAATCCGTGACCATTTTCGCTACAGGCATTTCGACCAAAGCGACAGGACACGAAATTTTGATCATGCCACAGAGCTGATCATTTAATGTGCTGTAAACAAAATTTTCAGTTTCAGTTACTTCATCTAAAATCTTTAGACAATGTAAATAGAACTGTTATCCTATTTCAGTCACAGTAAACTTTCGCGTATTGCGTTGAATTAAACGCACACCTAAACGCATTTCAAGCTCTGAAATACGTCGTGAAAGCTTAGATTTGGTTATCCCTAAAGCCTCACTGGCTTTGGTATAACCCTGAAATTTGACCACTTGCACGAAGTAGTAATAGTCATTTAAATTTTGCATGTTTGTTTCATTTTTAGAATAATCTATTGCGGTTTTCGCCCTGTCATTGTCTGACTATACCTCAATAATAGAACACAGAAGCAAATAATTGAGGGCGTTAACATGAATACTATACAACGAGTTTATCAAAGTGATCGTAGCACTTGGGTCGGTGATGGTTTCCCAACAAACTCCATGTTGCCAATGCATGAAATGGGAAATCAAACCAGTCCATTTCTAGTCATGGGGTATACCGGTGCATATCAATTTTCTCCTAGCAATCATCAACGTGGTGTAGGTTTACATCCGCACCGTGGCTTTGAGACAGTCACAATTGTGTATGAAGGTGAGCTTGAACACTTTGACTCCAAAGGCAATCACGGCAGCATTGGTAAAGATGAAGTGCAATGGATGACAGCAGGTCGTGGCATTATGCATGAAGAGCATCATTCTAAAGACTTTGCTCAATCAGGCGGCACTTTAGATATGGTACAGCTTTGGGTTAATTTACCTAGCCATGCCAAAATGTCTGATCCGCGTTATCAAGAACTCACAGCAACCAACATTGCTGAAGTAAAACTTGCAAATGAAGCTGGTTTGGTTCGGGTGATTGCTGGTGAGTTTGAACATATTCAAGGTGCAGCAAAAACATTTAGCCCAATGAATGTTTTGGATGTTCGTTTAAATACAGATGCCAAACAAACATTCAGTTTTAATCCACAGTGGAACAGCATGATATTTGTGCTTAGTGGTTCAATTGAAATTGATGGTCAAGATTATGCACCTATGCAAACGCTTTATATCAATCAGACTGCGACAGAAGTAACCATTCAAGCCAATGCATCCAGCAAGTTGCTAATTTTGAGTGGTGAACCATTAAATGAACCGATTGCTGCACATGGCCCGTTTGTCATGAACACCAATGAAGAAATTCAACAAGCGTTCTATGACTTTCAACATGGTCATTTTACTTAAATATTTTTAACTTAGTTTGCAATTAAAAAACCCACTTTATCGTGGGTTTTTTAATTCTGGGCCGCTAAATCCAGTTTTTATATTTTTAGTTTTTATCTTGCACATTACGTTGATAAAAAGCATCTATTGCTTTCACCATCTGATCTAAGCCGGGTTGTTCAAGTGGGTAATGCCCTGCATTTTTCAGCATGACGATATTAACAGGAACCTTTCTAATCCGACTCAAAAAAGGCTGGCTTAGTGCAAGTGGAGACCAATGATCTTGTTGCGGCTGCGTCAATAAAATTGGGCAAATATCAAAATCTTCAGGCTGCATTTTATTTTTATAATACAAATAAGAATCCAAAAATTGGATTGAAACAGCATTTCCGGCGGATGTACGATCCTTTAAAAATACATCCAAGGCCTCGTCATTATTCACTAATTTATGCATTTTACTCACCCAACGCATGGGTAAACGTATCGAGGCAAGTGGTGTTTTCGCAGTGAGATGGTTGATCGGACTGCCTACCCGACCAATAAACTTATTGATTGAAACTTCATTACGAACTTGCGGATTTGACGTATCTAAAAAGGTCATACCTACGATACCTTTGACATGTTTATTTTTGGCAGCGACATGGTAAGTCAGCATCCCACCGGCACTTAAACCATATAGCATAATTGGTCGATTATCTTTTTGTCGTTCGACTTCGATTAAATCATTACCGGCTTGCACCCAATCATCATATTTTACCTTTTCGCTTTGTTTTACTTGTGTCAGACCATAACCTGGCATATCAATGGCAATCGTTTCATAACCATGCGCTGCTAAAGGTTCACCTAAAATCATCGACATTTGGCGACCATTGGTTCCCACGCCATGAAATAAAATGACTTTCACTTTTGCGTTCGGATTACGATAGGTGTCGAGGTGGATATTGTGTCCTTGCCAAGACCACCATTCTTCGGTGGGCAAGTTTTTTTGAGTAAGTTGATATTTCGCAGGTAGAAAACCATCAATCTGCTGCCAAGCGGCTTGATTTGCATAAGTCGGAAGCTGCTCTACAGTTACATCCGTATTGGCAAAAGAAAATACTGAAATGCATGATGCAAAAAGACCAATAAACCCTTTGAAGATTGCGACTAGTTTTTCTAAAAACACATTAATCATGTTCTACATACTTATTTTTATATTTGGATTGCAAGAATCCTAAGCAGCTAATTCACTGTACGCCATGTGTTTTCAGGACATCGCTGAATAAGGATTGTATATTTATCGTTGTTCAAGCAAAGTACCTGAAAAATTAAACTAAGCCTCACGCCATAAGTTTGAAATAATAAAACTTTAATATTCAATCCTAATCTAATTTCTTTATCACAATTCACAGTTAAAAATTCATTGTATGACCACACCAGCACCTATGACTAAAGCACAATTATTTCTCACTTTTTTAAAATTGGGCTGCATGGCGTTTGGTGGTCCTGCTGCACATTTGGTTTTATTTTATCAATATTTTGTGCAGCAAAAAGCTTGGTTATCTGAACATGAATATGCGCATTTATTAGCATTGGCACAAATTCTACCTGGACCAACCAGTAGCCAAGTCGGCATCGCCATAGGCTATCACTTACATGGTTATCGTGGCGCTCTATTTGCTTGGCTGGGTTTTACGCTACCGTCAGCCTTGTTAATGTGTTTAACCGCTTTTCTTGGGCTACGCTTTTCAAATACTTTAAATCACCAATTTTTTCATGTGGTACAGCTCATCGTATTGGCAGTTGTAGCTTGGGCATTTTGGCAAATGATGCGTAGTTTTTGTAAAACACCCATACAATATGTTTTGATGATTCTTTCAGCCATTTTTGTATATGTCGTCAATATATCAATCAACCAAATCTTAGTGATTATCTGTGCGGCATTTATTGGTTTTATTTTCTACTATTTTAAAAATTTCCAAGCCGCGTTAAAACCAGAACCTGCACAACAAAACCAAAAAAGAATTGAACCGATCAGTAGTTACCCAATTAAATGGTCTTGGCTTTGGTTAATTGGATTTTTTGTTCCTTTTATTGTGCTTCCACTCTTCTCAGACTCAGGTCATAGTCTGCTTTGGCATAGCTTAGAAAGTTTTTACCGTACTGCATCCTTTGTATTTGGTGGCGGTCATATTATCTTGCCATTTTTACATCAAGACTTTGTCTCGACTGGTCAAATCAGCAATCAAAATTTTGACCTTGGCTATGCAATTGCACAGTTGATGCCAGGCCCTTTATTCAGTTTTGCCACTTATCTTGGCACTTTGTTGCCCATGACTTCATCTGCGCTAGTGAATGCAATACTTGCGACCATTGCTATCTTTCTGCCTTCATTTTTTTTACTTTTTGGATTACTACCCTATTGGCGTAGACTGATGCAATATCAAATCATTTTTAGCATGCTACAAACAGTCAATGCAGCTGTAGTGGGTTTACTACTCTGTTTGCTTATTCAAATGAGTCAAAAATATGTGCTGCAATGGTTAGACTTAGTTTTTGTGATATGCGTAATTGCATTATTACGCAGCAAGTTTCCCGTTTGGTTGAGTTTAATAGGCAGCTTTGGCGTGTACTATGCTGTGCTTATATGTATCGGCTAAGATTAAATGCTGAGTGAATATGCTAGAAATGCAAAGTATTGTTGAAAAAAACTAAACTCACTTTGAGTTTGAACAAGCAACTTTAGTCTTCCAATTCTTCAATATTTGACCCAACCACAACAGTTTTACCGTCAATCTGATCAAGCTGATAATGTTGTACTTCACTATATTGTTGGATCATTTCAACCAACTCAGTGGAATGTGTAGTCAACCAAAGTTGCGTATATTGACTCGCCTCTGCAATCAACATGGCTAAAGCTGGCAAAAGATCAGGATGCAGACTATTTTCAGGTTCATTCAATGCCATGAAATTAGGTGGCCTTGGACTAAGCAGTGCAACTGCCAAACATAAAAATCTAAGTGTGCCATCTGAAAATTCTGCACTTTCAAGTGGTCGTAAAATGCCTTCTTTTTGCATTAACATTTGAAACCGACCACCCATTTCCTGAACATAAAATTTAGTCTTTGGAAAAGCTTTTTCCAAGACCTCAAATAATGCCTCGGTATTACCTCGTTCACGTAAAGTTTCGAAAGCCGCAGCTAAATTAGCCCCATCATGTGCCAGTATCGGAGAGCGAATTCCGACTTGGGGGACACGTATAGGCGAATATCCACTCACAGAAAACTCATGATAAAAACGCCAATTTTTCATGGTCTCACGAACTTGTGATACTTCAGGATATAAATGTGGATCAGACAATTGCCCAAAAACAGACTCTTCAGGTGTAAGCGACAATGGATACGAAATTCGCTGCTCATCAACATTTTTAAGAAATGCCGCTTGGTTTGTTCGTTCTAGTAATTCACTTACCTTACGTCGTTGATAACCACGCAGCCAAATGCCTTCTTTTTTCACCAATGGATCGAGTGCAAATAAAGTAATAAGCGGCTCTGGAAAACCGATTTCGAGCTGATATTCATAGTGTTCCATTTCTACTGCGAGTTTCATCCGTTTCGGATCTTTGGCACGATCACCAGCGCGATGCCCACCTGCCCACATAATTTTTTGAATCCCGCCTTCATTGGCAATCGCTTGCGACAACTGCCCATTCGCTGCTTCATGCAACAAACGCACAGCTTTATAAAGATTGGATTTACCACATCCATTCGGCCCACTGACTATATTCAGTCGTGACAATGACAGCTTCAAATTATGTATGGATCGAAATCCTTGAATACTCACAGCACGAATCGTCATTACAGCCCTAGGATATATATTGTTTTGTTGATTGTATTTTAATCATACGCATTGATCTATATGTTGTTTGATAGCTTATTTGATATCAATAAAAAACCCGCAAGCCTAAACTTACGGGTTCGATGCTAATTAGCAAAAAATTTTAGAATAAACGGTTCATACCATTTAAGGTTGCAACGCGATACGCTTCAGCCATCGTTGGATAGTTGAATGTCGTTTCCACAAAATACTTAATGGTATTTTTTGGACTGTTCATTACAGCTTGGCCAATATGGATAATTTCCGAAGCATTATTACCGAAACAATGTACGCCTAAAATTTCTAAAGTATCACGATGGAATAAGATTTTAAGCTCACCCACGGTGTCACCAGTAATTTGTGCACGTGCCAAATGACGGAAAGATGCTTGCCCCACTTCATACGGAATTTTTTCTTCAGTTAACTGTTGCTCAGTTTTACCAATCGAAGAAATTTCAGGAATCGTATAAATACCCGTTGGGATATCGGTAACTGGTGCGATACCTTCTTCACCGCTCATATTTGAACCTGCACAACGACCTTGGTCATAGGCAGCAGAAGCAAGTGATGGCCAACCAATAACGTCACCCGCAGCGTAGATATTTTCTACTTCTGTTTGGTACTGATCGTTGACTGTTAATTGACCACGGCTATTTGGCTTAATGCCCACATTTTCAAGCCCTAAACCATCTGTATTACCAGATCGGCCGTTACACCATAAAATGGCATCGGCTTTAATTTTCTTACCACTTTGCAAGTGTAGAACTACGTGATCATCATGAGTTTCCAAATGATCAATTTGCTCATTATGACGAATCAACACACCCTGTTCACGTAAGCGATATGACAAGGCATCAGAAATTTCGTCATCCAAGTAGCTTAATAATTTGTGTTGGGTATTAATCAGATCTACTTTATGGTCTAGACCAATGAAAATTGATGCGTATTCACAACCAATTACACCTGCACCATAAATAATAATTTTTTGGATTGAATAATCCAGATCCAAAATTTTGTCTGAATCAAATACACGTGGGTGATTGAAATCAAGCGCAGCAGGACGGTAAGGACGAGAACCTGTCGCAATCACTAATTGTTGGAAAACTAAAGTTTCTGTAACGCCTTCTGGGCTAAAAATAAGCACCGTATTTTGATCTTGAACATACGCACGACCATGATAGATATCAATCTTATTACGATCGTAAAAACGCGAGTGAGTTTCAACTTGTTGTTGAATCACTTTATGAGCATTACGTAAAACCTGCTTCATCGTAAACTGTTTCCAGTCACCGACTTTTTGGAACATAGGATCACGTTGGTAACGTAAAATGCTTGAAACTGTCTGACGCAGCGCCTTACTTGGGATAGTACCGACATGGGTACAGTTACCACCAAGCTGTTCACGCATATCTACAATGGCAACTCGCTTACCAGATTTAGCAAGTTTCATTGCAGCGCCTTCACCAGCAGGGCCAGAACCGAGAACAACCGCATCGTATTTCACGAATGTTCCACTAACGACCTCTTTCTTACGTGGCATTCAACGCTCCTTAAGCAAATATATCTTTAATCTAGGCTCTATTATGACGTATATCCTAACTTTTTTGGATATTTAGCTCACATATATTATGTGATAACAACATTTATTATATGAATATCGTTTTCCCCCTATTTAGGCATAAGTCCGCTATAATAACTCAGCTATTTTTTTGAATATCTCCTCGTCAAAAACAGTGGAAAAGTTGAATATGTCTGAGAACCGTAAACCTGAACAGGGTGTTAAACTTCGTGGCGCAGAAAAAGTCGCTCGCATACCCGTGAAGGTCATTCCAACGGTTGAAACGCCTCGCAAACCTGACTGGATTCGGGTCAAAATGGCTGCTCCTGATGAAGTTCAACGCATCAAAACAACTTTACGCGCACAAAAATTACATACCGTGTGTGAAGAAGCGGCTTGCCCGAACTTACCAGAATGCTTTGGTGGCGGTACTGCAACCTTTATGATTATGGGTGACATCTGTACACGTCGCTGCCCATTCTGCGATGTTGCACATGGTCGTCCAAATGCACTTGATCCTGATGAACCACGTCATATGGCAGAAACCATTGCCAATTTAGGTCTTAAATATGCAGTGATCACCTCTGTAGACCGTGATGACCTCATTGATGGCGGTGCACAACACTTTGTTGACTGTATTAAAGAAGCACGTGATTTAAGTCCAAAAACGTTATTGGAAATCTTAGTTCCCGACTTTCGCGGTCGTATGGATGTTGCACTGCGTATCATGACAGAATGCCCGCCTGACGTGTTTAACCATAACATTGAGACTGTACCTCGTTTGTATAAAGCGATGCGTCCGGGTTCTGATTATCAACATTCTTTAAATTTATTAAAAATGTTTAAAGAATACTGCCCTGATGTTCCAACCAAGTGTGGTTTGATGGTTGGTATCGGTGAAACTGAAGAAGAAGTTATTGCGCTTCTTGATGATTTACATGCACATGGCGTGGATTATGTGACTATTGGTCAATATTTACAGCCTTCTAAAGAACATGCACCGATCGATCGTTTCGTAACGCCTGAAGAATTTGACCGTTATACTGCTCATGGTCAAAAACTTGGTTTCCGTAATATTTGGGCTGCACCAATGGTACGTTCAAGTTACTTTGCAGACCGTCAGTACTACGGTGAACCTGTACCAGCGGTACGTCGTAAAACAGATCCTGCTAAAAAAATTGCTGTTCAAACGATTGAAGCTTAATTCGTTTACAGCATAAAAAAATCCCTCAAACTTGAGGGATTTTTTTATGCTCATTTCATTAATGTGTTTATTGCAAAATTACACTCGTCTTACATTTATCCCACAGTCCACAATTTACATTGATTAAATTTCACTCTATTTTTAAATATATTGAATTATCAATACTATGCCGATTGTTCATTTTGATCATGAGGTTTAAAACATTAAAACCTTGTACTTCATTTTAAAAATATTGAACAAAAAATACATATAAGGATGAAGCTGTGTTGGGTGCTGTATTACCGCCTTACTATTAATTTCCACCCAGCTCCCTATACATAGCCCAGCCTTTGAAACTGTTTTGCAGCACGCGGATATTGCATTTATAAATTTATTTAGTGCTCATCCAAGTAAAGTATATACAGACAACTGGAGGGTAAGCAATGTATTTCATCATCAGTCTATTCATTCTGATTTTGAGCCTTTGGGCAGTTTTCTTTTTTAGCCTGTCGCGTGTTACAGGCGCAATTTCACTCATTGTTTTATCAATTTTAATTGCCTTAGTTAGCCCGTGGTCATTAATACTCGGTCTTCCACTTATCCTCATTAGTCTTGTTGTACTGGTTGAACCTTTACGCATGGCATTAATTTCTAAACCCGCCTATAAAGTGCTTGCTAACGCCATGCCAAGCATGAGTAGTACCGAACGTGAAGCACTCGACTCTGGTACCAGTTGGTGGGAAAAAGAGCTATTTATGGGTGCACCCAATTGGGAAACCTTTAATGACTACCCTTACCCAAAACTCTCAAATGAAGAGCAAGCTTTCTTAGATAATGAAGTTGAACAGCTATGTAGCATGCTAAATGAATGGGAAATTTATCATCAACATAAAGAGCTACCAGAACATGTTTGGCAATTCATCAAATCCAATGGCTTCTTGGGCTTAATTATTCCTAAAGAGTATGGAGGTCGTGAATTTAGCTCCTTCGCGCAAAGTCGCATCATGAGTAAAATTGCCTCACGCTCACTGACAACAGCCGTGAGCTGTATGGTGCCTAACTCACTCGGTCCTGGTGAATTATTATTATACTACGGAACGGACGCACAGAAAGACCGCTACCTACCCGGTCTTGCTAGAGGTGAAGAAATCCCCTGCTTTGGCCTTACTAGTCCTGAAGCAGGCTCTGATGCGGGCGCTATTCCAGATACCGGCGTGGTGTGTTATGGGGAATTTGAGGGACAGCAAGTGCTTGGCCTCAACATGAATTTCTCTAAACGTTGGATCACTCTCGCCCCCATTGCCACTGTGGTTGGTCTGGCTTTTAAAATGTACGATCCAGATGGTTTACTTGGTGATACCAACAAAAAAGAATACGGTATTACTTGTGCACTTTTACCTGCATCACACACGGGTGTAAAAGTTGGCGCACGACATAATCCAGGCTCCCCTTTTATGAATGGTACTGTCGATGGCGAAAATGTCTTTATTCCATTGGACTGGATTATCGGTGGTGTAAAAAATGCCGGCAAAGGCTGGCGTATGCTGATGGAATGCCTTGCTGTGGGCCGTGGTATTTCACTTCCCGCCTTATCTACAGCCGCAGGTGAGATGGCGTACTTAAATGTCGGTGCATTTTCTCGCGTGCGTCAGCAGTTTAAAATTTCTGTCGGTAAGTTCGAAGGCGTTCAAGAAGCCACCAGTGATATTGCTAGTGATGCTTATATGCTTGAAGCATTCCGCTATTTGGTCACGTGTGGACTAAATCAAGGTGGTAAACCTGCGGTTATGACGGCGATGGCAAAATATTACGCCACAGAAACCATGCGTAAAGTGGTCAATCACGGGATGGATGTTGTGGGTGGTCGTGCAATTCAAATGGGGCCACGTAATTTCTTAGCACTGAATTATCAAGCCATTCCAGTATCAATTACAGTTGAAGGTGCCAATATTCTGAGTCGATCTTTAATGATATTTGGACAAGGTTCGATGCGTTGTCATCCGTATTTATTTGAAGAACTACAACTCCTACAAGCCGAAGATAAAGATACAGCGCTAAAAACCTTTAATGACATGCTGTTTAAGCATTTGGGCTATACCTTTAACCGAACCGCTCGCTCATTTGCCTATGGTTTTACTGGAGGCTCTAGCGATGCTCCGCAAAGTGCAACGGAATTTAGCTTGCCCTATTACAAAATCATCAACCGTTTAAGTGCAAATTTTGCCTTAACTGCAGACATGTGTTTAGGACTTTTGGCTGGTGATATTAAACGTAAAGAAATGCTTTCTGGCCGCCTTGCTGATATTCACGCCCATCTGTTTATTGCGACCGCCATTTTAAAATACTTTGAACACAGTAAAAAAACGTCTGCAGAAGAATTACATGCACGTTTAGCCGTAGAAAAAGCGTTATTTAATGCACAAGAAGCTTTTTATGGCTTATTTGCCAACTTCCCGATGCGTATGGCAGCAGGTGTGATCAAAGTTATATGCTTCCCATTTGGACGTCCATTAGATGCGCCTAAAGACAAACTTAAAAGACAAGTTGCAGACAGTATGATGGAGGACAACGCTTTCCGTCAGGAACTGAAAAAGCATGTGTATTACTCAACTCTGCCTGATGATGTAACAGGTCGTATGGAATCCACATTCTTGATGCTACTTGAGATTGAGCCATTATGGGATCGTTTTAAAAAAGCCGAATCCAAAGGAATGTTTTCTGGCTTGAGTTTTGAAGAACATATTCAAGATGCCCTACAACAAGGTTTTATTAATACACAGGAAGCAGAACAATTGACTTGCTATAACGCCAAACGTTTTGACAGCATGCTAACGGATGTGTTCGATATGAAGCTTGATCAAGTCTTACCTTTACATAATCCACACTTAAAGCAAAATCAATCTGAGCTAGACCAGGAAATGCATAGTGAAACTAATCCAAACGCTCAGGACAACAAACAAGAACCTGAAGCATTTTTAAGGTTTTAATTTATTAAAGTCTTCATTTTTGTCGCAATTAAATTCATCTTGAAAAGCGCTGCTCAGGCAGCGCTTCATCTTTATTTAAATGCAATTGAACAGGACACCATTTAGACCTTTGACCAATAGTATATCTATCAAGCAGGCGTACCCTTAGGCTTGATGATAAAACAACACTTTGAGGGTCATTAAAAATGTCACAACATGACTATGAAAATGGTTTAAAAGTTCGCACTGAAGTCATGGGCGAACACTTTGTAAAACGTGCACAAGACAATACGGTACCATTCACACAGCCACTACAAGATTGGATCAATGAACATGCATGGGGTTCAACATGGCAACGTGAAGGGGTTTTACCACGCAAATACCGTTCTTTAATTACAATTGCTTTTCTCGTAGCGCAAAAGAGTCCAACTGAACTGAAAGGCCATGTCCGAGGCGCATTGAATAACGGTGCAAGTGTAGAAGAAATTCAGGAAGTTTTGTTGCATAGTCTCCCCTACTGTGGTGCACCAGCTACTCAAGAAGCATTTCGCGCCGCACTTGAAGTTATTAATGACTATCAGAAAATTGAATAAATGTTCACTGAGCATTTCAAATAAAAAACCGCAGTTTATGCGGTTTTTTATTCCTTTTTAACCCATTTTTATTCAGTCAGCACATGAAAGTACTATTGTAGAACCGTAATTTGCGGTTGCCAAAATGCTCCATGCCCACCTATACCCGATGAAAGCACCACATATGCCGCTTGAGAGTCAGACTGGCATGAATAAAGCTGATAGGACATCATATATCTTGAATGTCGTAAATTATTTATGCCATTCAGCAAAAAATATGCCGTTAAAATATATGCTTTAAATATATAACTGGTTGATAAACTGTAATCCCTTAAGGCCAATACACATTAAAATTATAAAAAAACTCATTCACTTCAAAGCGAACTTGATAACCCAATTCAGTTAATTCTGCTGATAAACTCCGGATTTCTTCTAAAGGTAGATGCTTTGGTAACACGGTAAATACTGCTGTATTGCCTTGCTTAGCATTATCTTCAATCAACAAAGCTAACCTCGCCTTGTATAAAGAAATATCCAAATTGGCTTGGCTCGAGAGTACTTTGGCATGTTCTGCAGGTAAAAAACTCATCTTCTTATACGCTTATGTCATTCTTGTTAAACTTAAAGTAAGCCAATTCATCAAGACAATACATTGCATTTTTTGTAAATTGAATTCCGGACCAATTATTTTATGACCAAAAAAAATCCCTCATGTTGAGGGATTTTTTCTTTATCGAGGCAATGGAATATATTGCGAATCACTATTTTGATTTTGTAACTTTCTCTCGCCAACCTGCACAGGCAATGTCATTGCTTTCCCATCACGTTCAAGGTCAATTTGCATTGTGCTTAATGGTGCTTGCTGAGCGACGTAGTTAATCAAATGCGATGTTGATGTAATCAACTCATTATTCACTTTTATGATTTTATCGCCACGTTTTAAACCAGCTTTAGCTGCAGGCCCATCACGAATTACATCAGCAACAACTACACCATTTACACGCGGATCTAAAATATTTTCTTGCTGGATTGGCAGCAAACTAATTCCCAACCAACCACGTACCACACGTCCATCTTTGAGAATAGAGTTAAGTACTTGCTGACACACTTTGGCTGGAATGGCGAAACCAATTCCAAGTGAACCACCTGATTGTGAGAAAATTGCGGTATTTACACCAATTAAATTCCCCGCAACATCAATCAATGCGCCACCTGAATTACCAGGGTTAATCGCGGCATCAGTTTGGATGAAGTCCTCATAGGTATTAATACCCAAATCAGAACGACCTGTTGCTGAAATAATCCCTTGTGTAACCGTCTGACCTACACCAAATGGATTACCAATAGCTAGTACTACATCACCCACTTCATTACCACTAAGCTTAAATGGCAAGACAGGTAATTGATCCATCTCAATTTTAATCACAGCCAAATCAGTATCTGGGTCTGTCCCAACGACTCTAGCTTCTGCTCTACGACCATCATGTAACGCAACAACAATCTGTTCTGCCTGTGCAATCACATGATTATTAGTCAAGATATAACCATCAGGGCGTACAATGACACCTGAACCAAGACTATTTTCATTTTGATTACTTTGATCAGGGATTTGATTGCCAAAAAATTCGCGATAGACAGGATCATTTAACAATGGATGATCAAGCTGTTTTACTTTTTGCGTCGTAAAAATATTAACCACTGCTGGTGCTGCAACTTTTACTGCCGCACTATATGACACAACTCCACCTGTACGCGTAGTATTGATTAAGGGTTCAACCTTTTCAGCAGGCATTTTTACCCCATCTGGTGCGACAGGTGCTTTAGGCTTTTGAATCTGTTGCCAAGTCAAAAAACCAATTATCACCAGTATCAATAACACCCAAGGTAACCATGTAAAGGTCCGGCGCACTTCTTTATCCTCTAAAAGTTTTATAATTCATTGATGACTAAATAATTTATACAGTATTGTAATGTAATATTTTCGACAAACTTAAAAATAAACACAGAGATTTGTGATTCTTTAGTTACAATTTAAATAATGTTTAATTTTGACCTATTGTATTTTAGATTTTGAGAAAAATATGGCTCAGTTAAGTGAAATTATTCAGTGGTGTGATACCACTTTAAAAGCACATGAATTTAAAGATTATGCACCCAATGGCTTACAAATTGAAGGTCGCCATGAAGTGAAAAAAATTTTATGCGCTGTAACAGCCTCACAAAGTGCTATTGAAGCTGCCATTTCCGCTGGTGCAGATCTATTATTGGTCCACCATGGCTATTTTTGGAAAGGCGAAGCGTATCCAATTACAGGCATGCGTGGTAGACGGATTAAAAGCCTCATCCAAAATGATATTTCGTTAGTGGGTTATCATTTGCCATTAGATAGCCATCCGACACTCGGTAATAATGCAGCAATTGCAGATATACTTGAACTTGAAAAATTTGAAGCACTAGATCCAACTGAGCGTAATCCAATTGGTAATATTGGCTATTTAAAAAATGCTATGACACCTGAAGCATTTAAAGCGTATGTGTCAGAACGTTTAGGCTTTGATGCGCTCCATTTACCTGCACAGAAAAATACGATTCAAAAAGTCGGCTTCTGTACCGGTGGCGCTCAAGACTATATTGCTAAAGCAGCTGCTCTTGACTGCGATGCCTATATCTCAGGTGAAGTGAGTGAGCGTACTTTTTACGAAGCTGAAGAATTAAATGTGCATTATTATGCATGTGGACACCACGCAACAGAAAGATATGGCGTGCAACGACTCGCAAAAGCTATTTCAGAACAGTTCAATATTGAGTATAGTTATTTCGAATTAAACAACCCGATTTAATTTAAATCGTCTTGGTCTTTGACTCTGCCCTTATACGTATATTTTCAGGCTTTATTCTGTATTGTTATTTATAAGCAATGCGCATTTTAATGCAAGAATCTATTACAATAACGGCACTTAATGTCAAAACCCAGCAAAATGCAAGGAATTGAAAACATGACAACGATTACTTTACCAGCGTTACCTTACGGTTACGAAGATCTTGCTCCGCACATCAGCAAAGAAACTTTAGAATACCATCATGACAAACACCACAACACTTATGTGGTTAACCTGAACAACCTAATTAAAGGCACTGACCTTGAAGGTAAAACTTTAGAAGAAATCATCACTGCTGTTGCTGGCGATGCTTCTAAAGCAGGCGTATTCAACAACGCGGCTCAAGTTTGGAACCACACTTTCTACTGGAACTGTATGGCTAAAAACGGCGGCGGTAAAGCAACTGGTGCTTTAGCTGCTAAAATCGACGAAGCTTTCGGTTCTTATGAAAAATTCGCTGAAGAATTTGCTGCAGCTGCAACAACTCAATTCGGTTCAGGTTGGGCTTGGTTAGTTGCTGACGAAGTAAACGGTAACCTTTCTATCCTTAAAACTTCTAACGCCGACACTCCACTTGCTCACGGTAAAGTTGCTGTGTTGACTATCGATGTTTGGGAACACGCTTACTACATCGACTTCCGTAACGCTCGTCCTAAATACATCTCTACTTTCTTAGAAAGCCTAGTGAACTGGGACTATGCTAACGCTAAATATGCAGGTCAAGCTGCTGGCGTTGAAAAATAAGTTTTAAAACTTATTTGAAAGTCTGAAAAATCACCCTTTCTGGGTGATTTTTTATGCATGCAGAAAACAAACAAAATACTGTTTTTAATTTTTATACGCTTGCCTCAGTCATTTCTTACTTAATGATCACATCCGAAAAAATATGTTCTTTTGATTCTGCCGAATAATTCAGCGCTCAAAATCAAAGAATAATCAATATATAAACAAATATTTAGAGTTTGACTAATATTGAAACATTTAACGTAATTTTCTTATAAATATGCTTGACCACATTTATATTCATCCCTAGAATGCGCATCAGATTCTCCAATAGCTCAGTCGGTAGAGCGACGGACTGTTAATCCGCAGGTCCCTGGTTCGAGCCCAGGTTGGAGAGCCATCTATTCTTCCATAGCTCAGTTGGTAGAGCGACGGACTGTTAATCCGCAGGTCCCTGGTTCGAGCCCAGGTGGAAGAGCCAGATTCTAAAAACCCACTCATTATGAAGTGGGTTTTTTATTGCTTTCACTTTCGCTATTTATATAGGTCATTCACTATATTTAAGTTTAATAAAAAGAGTTTAAATTCCTCAAATAAAAGTCAACCAGACTAGATTACACAGCACATTTTCAATATTCAGCCTATTTTTAAGCCATTTAATTTAACTTTTTCAATTATTTCTAGAAACATCCTTGACCCTTCTACAATTGCTCTCTAAAATGCGTCTCAGATTCTCCAATAGCTCAGTCGGTAGAGCGACGGACTGTTAATCCGCAGGTCCCTGGTTCGAGCCCAGGTTGGAGAGCCAAATACTAAAAAGCCCACGCATTATGACGTGGGCTTTTTTTTGTTCCAACTTCCAGTATTTACTTTAAAAATTACCTAACCCTTCCCTATTAGAAACGGCCAATCTGATGATTCCATCCTGCTTGATTTAAAACTCACCTCAATGAATTACCTGAATTGCTCTCTAAATCTGTTACTGAATATACAATTCTTTGAAACATGTTTATTTTTAGCGCAGTCAACATTAAAAGTGGCATTTTTTACAATTGTTGCTTGACCTGACTGCATTTGGCTCATAGAATGCGTGCAGATTCTCCAATAGCTCAGTCGGTAGAGCGACGGACTGTTAATCCGCAGGTCCCTGGTTCGAGCCCAGGTTGGAGAGCCAAATACTAAAAAGCCCACGCATTATGACGTGGGCTTTTTTCTTATGTGAAGTAACATTGCGTGTTAGATTTAAGTCAGTTTATTTTTTTCGTGATTGGCTGCATGGCAACTCTTGCCCTCGGCTGCTTAATATTTCCCAAATTATTTTTACGCAAGCAAAAATTCTTTGCCAAGCGTGTCATCACACCATTTGAAAGTAAAATGTTTCATCGCTTAAATGAAGCATTTCCTGAATATTATGTGTTAGCACAAGTGGCTTTTAGTGCCCTCATTACCAATCAAAATTATAAAATTCGCAACCGCTTTAACCGCAAAGTAACCGACTTTGTCATTTTAGATAAAACCTATAATGTACTTGTCATTATTGAACTCGATGATCCCAGCCATATTGGTAAAGAAAAAGAAGATGCTGACCGCGATGAAATGCTTGAGGAAGCCGGTTATCGAGTCCTGCGCTATACCAGTATTCCAAGTGCCCATACACTAAGACAAGACATCAAATAAAGTACCCTCAAGCTATAAATAAAGAAACCAGTAAAACATTACTGTTTTTTTTATTTTGGTGTATTCATTAATTTACATTGAAATTATTGAGCATCAGCCGCTTGAGATGCCAATACTTCTGAGACTGCTTGATCGGCTTCGGCTACCAAGGCCGCATCTTCAGCTTCACGCGCTTTGATTCTCTCAATCATTTCAGCTTGTTGTTGCTTATATTTTTCCTGATTTTTTGCATCACTATTTACCGCTAGAAAAGCCATGCTGACCAAAAATATTGGTATGAGCAACCCCAATGCCATCAGGATTATCATCTTTTTAGTGTTAGGTTTTGGCTTCACTTCAGACATAGTATTCAATTCGATCAACTTAAATTTCGCACACAATATAGCAAAGATTGAAATTCTCTCAAGTCTTGCACCAGTTATTACGCTCTACAAAATTCATAAAGAAAAGCCCAAGCAGTTGCTCAGGTTTTTATTTTGTCATTTTCGCTTATTCGAGCGTCGATATTCATTGCTATTTTGATGCTGGCATATGTTCTTTAATAAATGCGACCAACATAGCATTACGTTGTACAATTGCCTGTGTATGAGTTGCTCCCGGCACCAATTCAAAAGTTACATCCGTCTTCAAATTAGTTTTTAAATTATCCGCCAGTGCTTGTGTTACCTGATACGGCACAGCAGTATCCAACTCGCCTTGAATAATTAAAACAGGTTTATCAATATGACGTGTTGCTGGCTGATTCACGGTTAAAAACTTAGCAATCGTAGAATTGCTTAAGAAATCTTCTGTTAGACCTGGATAGTCAGCAGCTGTTTTACCTGCATTATTTGCAACATAATTATTAATGTCATTTTCAAATTCTTTCATTAATGGATCAAGACATAGACCATTTTCACCTGTAGTTCCTTCAGCTTTGGCAACCCATGGTTGTGAGCGCTGCTCAAAAATCGAATTGTAGTCAAAACGTGGTTCATAAGCCTTAATGCCGACCGCCACATAAGCTGCATAAGCAAGAAGTTCAGAATAAACTTTTGCTGCTGTACCTTTAGCAACACCACTACCTTGAATATTTTCAGCAGCGGCTAACCTTGCAATCGCTGTAGGTGCAATTTCCGAAATAATGTAGCCCAAACTTGATGCAGGAGCACCTGCAACAGCACCTTTATAACGGCTGTTTCCATTTTCAAACTCAGCTGTACCTAAAGATGCATGTCCACCCTGAGACTGGCCTACAGACATCCAATCTCCTTGCATCTTATTACCTAAATGTTGCTGTAATGCTTTCACTGCATATTGAGCAGACTTTGCAGCACTTTCTAAGTTTAGATAAGGATGAATCCCCTGCGTGCCCAATCCTTCATAGTCAGGCGCCAATACTACATAACCTTCTTTTAACAAACTCTCTGCCATGGCTTTAAAACGTGGGTTCAATGCATTTAAGCTTGGCGCACAACTATCTCCACTTCCAACTGTGCCATGCTCCCAAACTACTACCCGCCATCCATCTGCTGGCATTGGAGTACTTGGATAAAATACCATCGCAGTCGCTTTAGCACGTTTATTTAACACATTTTGCATGTTATAGCTCATAACACGAACTTGGCTAACATAGTCTATTGTATCTTGCTGATAAGCCTTATCTGAAAGGTAATATTGATTAAAACTAAACTCGGAATGATCATCATTTCCGCCACAGGCTGATAGCAATAAGACAGATGAACATAAAACCGCTAATAAACTTTTCTTAAGATTTTTTTGCATGATTTAATTCCTTTATTCTTATTCCATTAATCTCGACCGAGATACAATCCAATTAAGCATAAAAAAAAGCGCTCGGATAGAGCGCTTTGTTTCAATTTATAATTATCGGATTAACAACACTATAAATTCTCTGCAGCCACGATTCCCACAAAAATCATTACACCCACCCAACGGTTATGTAAAAAGGTTTTAAAGCAGCGCATTGGAACTCTATCTTTGGTTTGTGTCCATTGGTAAATAAAGTCAACAGCTACAGCAAGCAATGCAATTAAACCGAATGGGAAAAATAAGTTTTCAATATATAAGGCAGAGCCAATTAATAACAGACTGACAACTTGAAGTAATGAAATGATTTCAATATCAAAACGACCAAATAATATAGCAGTCGATTTCACTCCAATTTTTAGATCATATTCACGATCTGTGATCGCATATTGAGTGTCATATGCCACCGTCCAGGCCAAATTACCAAAGTAGAGCAACCAACACGTTAAGTCTGGTGTTTGCCCTACTGCGGTATAGGCCATAGGGATTGACCATGAAAATGCAGCCCCCAAAAATACTTGTGGTAAATGCGTATAGCGCTTCATAAACGGATAGATAAACGCTAAAAACAAGGCACCAAACGACCAATAGAAGGTTTCAATCGGCAAGAAAAATAACGTGCATGCACTTGCAAGTACTAAAATAAGGAAAACATAAATAGCTTCTTTAGCGCTAATTACGCCTGTCGCTAGAGGACGAGTTTTGGTTCGTTCAACTGCGCCATCAACTTTACGATCTGCAAAATCGTTAATTGCACAACCTGCTGCCCGCATACAAATTGTACCGATAATCATTGGTATTAGAATCGCGAGAGATGGCATTCCTTGATTGGCAATCCAAAGTGCCCACATGGTGGGCCAAAAAACCAACTCTGTGCCAATTGGCTTATCAAAACGACACAAATAATAATATGCTTCTAAGCGTTCACGCCAAGTAATTTGCTGTACCGTTGCCATGCCTGTCCTTATCCAATCTTATTTAGGCTGCTGAATGTATTGTTCAAACGCAGGTAAAAATGTCTCTTGAACAATGAATTTACAGCCATGCCAAGTATAACAGCTCTGACGTGTCCAACCATCGTCAAGCCATAGTACTCGTCGCTCACATGCAGGATTTGTACGCTGAAATAAAAACCAGCCAATCGGCTTCGTACCAATATGTTTAAAAATTCGCGCGCGCTGATTTAAACTTAAAATAGGAAATATGGATTTTGCTTTTACCCAAGGCTGTTTTTGATTGCCATAAAGATAACTTTCACGAACCCATGAGGTATGCTGAATAGGCATTTTCATCCACTGCGCATCACGTCGATTTAAACGCTGATAATGTTCTTTTAAAGGCTCAACTTGAAATGTTCCACCTGCTAAATCTGTCAATTGCTGTGTCAAAGACCCCGAAGCATAGAGCCAAAGTTTTAAAGCTTCTGGTATCTGTTGTTGTAATTGAAGTTTCGCTGCGGTCTGCATAACCCTTGCCTTTATAAAACCAACATTATCAATGCATTTATGCATCAAGTTGATTATACACAGGCCCTTGCCTTTTGACGGGCAGATTTACAGCCATTTATGTTAATGTAAGAGAACCACTTAGTTAAATTCAAAAACCCTAAACTAAAATCATCAACCTTATTCATGACAACACAAATATTTTAATAATGACAAAGAATCAGACAACACTTAAACAATCTCTAAAAAATTTACTCAGTCTAGTGAGCTTATTTACCTTATGCACAATGACCCAAGCCAAAGAGCTCGCACTTAGTTTTGATGATGGAGTTAATCCACAGCAAAACTCTAAAGCAGTCCAAATTAATCAACAGATTTTAGATCAACTTGCAGAACATCAAATTAAATCAATTGTATTTCCAAGCCTCGTTAAATTTGGTGACTATCAAGGCAAACAACTGATTGCGAATTGGGGGAAAGCGGGACATCTGATTGGTAATCATAGTGCATTACATCAAAACCTAAATAAACCTGATACCACCACGCAAGCGTATATTCAAAGCATTCAGGATGCTGACCTTATAATACACTACCTCGATACAAACGTATTTATCGCTATCCTTTCTTAAAAGAAGGCGAAACCGTCGAAAAACGTGACGCAGTATATCAATGGCTTAAAAACAACCAATACGCATTGGGCGGTGTCAGCATTGATGCTAGCGATTGGTTTTATAATCGTAAATATTTGCAATATGCCACACTAGCCGACACAGAAAAATTACTGCGCTTAAAACAAGCTTATATTTGGCATTTATTAAACCGTGCAGAATATTATGATCAGCTCGCAGTCCAAACCCTACAACGCTCACCAAAACATGTCTTACTGCTACACGTAAATCAAATTAATGCAGCCTTTTTATCGGATGTTGTCACGGCATTTAAACAGCATGGTTGGACATTTATCCCTACTGAACAAGCATTTGGTGAGCCAATTTATTCATTGCAAAGTCTTAACATCCCAGCTGGTGAAAGTGTAATTTGGTCGCTTGCTAAAACTCAAGGAAAGGAATTACGCTACCCTGCTGAAGATGCGCCTTATGAAATCGAAAATTTAAAACAATACCAATTAGATTAGGTCTTCAAGTTCTGCTTTAGGCATTATCCGTCTTGGCAATCACTTCATATTTACCTTGAGGCGTTTTTATCAAAACCAATCCCTCAGCACTGATATAAAAGCATTTTGGATAATTGAAATCGAGAGCAAGTTCTGGATTTTTCAATGCTACAAATTCCGCTTGCTTATACCCTTCTAGCGTGCGCCCTACTTCAATGTAGGTCACTTCAGAGAAGTTTAATTTAAAGCCTTTAGTATGGTCTTGCGGATCAATCCACGGGAAAAAACCAGTGTGCTTTTTACGTTGTGCCATACATCGCTACTTTTTAGAAAAACAATATATTGATAATACAAAAAAACCCGCACAAGGCGGGTTTTTTTACAGTGAAATTCAGAGTTGAATTACAAGCTGTAGTACATGTCGAATTCAACTGGGTGAGTAGTCGTGTTAAGACGACGTACTTCTTCAGTTTTAAGCTCGATATACGCTTCAAGCATTTCTTTAGTGAACACACCACCTTTAAGTAGGTAGTCATGATCAGCTGCAAGAGCTTCAAGCGCCATGTCTAGGCTATGCGCCACTGTAGGGATTTTTGCTTCTTCTTCAGGAGGAAGATCGTACAAGTTCTTATCAGCAGCTTCACCTGGGTGAATTTTGTTTTGGATACCGTCAAGACCAGCCATCAACAATGCAGCGAAACCTAAGTACGGGTTCATCATTGGATCTGGGAAACGTGCTTCAATACGTTTGCCTTTAGGGCTAGAAACGTAAGGGATACGGATAGAAGCTGAACGGTTACGTGCTGAGTAAGCAAGCATAATCGGCGCTTCAAAGTGTGGTACTAAACGCTTGTACGAGTTAGTCGATGGGTTAGTGATCGCGTTCAATGAACGAGCATGTTTGATCACACCACCGATGAAGTACAATGCCATTTCTGAAAGGCCTGCATATTCATCACCAGCGAACAAGTTCTTGCCATCTTTAGAGATAGACATATGAACGTGCATACCAGAACCGTTATCACCAACCATTGGTTTAGGCATGAAAGTCGCAGTTTTAGCATATTGGTGCGCAACGTTCCAAACAGCATATTTAAACTGTTGAACTTCATCCGCTTTACGAACCATCGTATTGAAGCTAACACCAATTTCAAGCTGGCAAGATGCAACTTCGTGGTGATGTACTTCTACACGGCCTGGGCCCATGATGTCTTCAATTTTTGCACACATTTCTGCACGCATATCTTGTGAAGAATCAACAGGTGGTACTGGGAAGTAACCGCCTTTAACACGTGGACGGTGACCTGAGTTACCAGCTTCGTAATCTTTACCTGTAGACCAAGCAGCTTCTTCAGCGATCAATGTGTGGCGAGCGCCAGACATGTCGATGTCCCATTTCACTTCGTCAAATACGAAGAACTCTGGTTCTGGACCGAAGAATGCAGTATCACCGATACCAGTTGATTTTAGATACTCTTCTGCACGGCGAGCGATCGAGCGAGGGTCACGTTCATAACCTTGGCCAGTAGATGGTTCGATTACGTCACACGTTACCACTACAGTCGGTTCAGCAAAGAACGGATCAAGGAAGCAAGTTTCAGCATCTGGGCGAAGGATCATGTCAGACGCTTCGATACCTTTCCAACCAGCGATTGACGAACCGTCAAACATTTTGCCGTCTTCAAACGTATCTTCGTCAATTGTATCTGCTGGGTAAGTTACGTGCTGCTCTTTACCCTTAGTGTCCGTGAAACGAAAATCGACCCATTTTGCGCCACTTTCTTGGATGAGTTGAAGGACCTTGTTCGCCATGCTCATTTTGCTCCGATGATTTTTTTGTGCACACTCAAGTGCGTGTTAGTAGTTGGTAGTTATTAAGCAATTACCGTACCAACTTTAAAAAGCAAAGTTAAAATATTGAATTCCTTATCAGAATAGAAGATTTACACCCCTCACTTTGAGGCTATTATACTGTGTGTAACAGTAAATGCACCATATTCAACCACTCTTCATCGCATTTGTTTAAAAAGAATATGCCGATGTATCAAAATGGTGCGCACCATTTTGATGCTTGTTTGTTTTGAGTGAAAATACAAATTTGTAAAGTAAAACACTTTATTTTTTGATACTTATTCTCAATAAATGCTAATTCTTATATAAACTAGTTACTTAATAGATTTATCACATGTAATTAATCAATTTAAGCGACTATAAAAGATCCTAATTGAGCAAAAATATATGGAATAAATGCTTATTTAAAACCCCCAATAGCCCTATTTATCGCATCTTCATTCATTAAGTTCAGTTAAAAAATATGCTCCATTTTGGTGATTTTGCTTCAAAACAACACATCTTTTATCATAAGTATTAGACATTCTTTTAGTTAGTTACTTACTTTATTTTTTATATTTTATTTCTATATGTTTAAAATTCACACTTGTACTCTATTTTCACTTTAATTCAGCCAGCTAATTTTCCTATCCTTTGCATTCACAATAAGACACAAACACAATGTTCAAAGCAGCTCTGAGAAATTGTTCAGCAGAAAATGTATATTTTTTGCTATGATTGCAGAACTTCTAAATTTTTAGCTATTTAGCATGCCTAAATAACAGCATCATTTAGGTTGATGTAAAAAATTTAGAAGCTATTCGGACTTACTAAAGCACAGTTAAGTGCATAAATTTCAAAGGTTAAAACGCTCATGCTTTTGATGATCGACAACTATGACTCTTTTACCTACAACATCGTTCAATATTTTGGCGAGTTAAATCAGGAAGTAAAAGTAGTACGTAATGATGCCGTGACATTGGAAGATATCGAACGATGGCAACCGAAGTATTTAGTCATTGGCCCTGGCCCTTGCTCACCTTCTGAGGCAGGCATTTCTATTCCTGCAATTCAGCATTTCGCTGGCAAAATTCCTTTACTTGGTGTTTGTCTTGGACATCAAGCCATTGGGCAAGCATTTGGTGGTGAGATTATTCGCGCTAAAAAAGTGATGCATGGTCGTTTATCAGACATGTATCACAGCGATAAAGGTATTTTCAGCAACCTCCCTTCTCCATTCGCAGCAACACGCTATCATTCTTTAGTGATAGATCAAGCAACTCTGCCAGAATGCTTAGAAGTCACTTGCTGGACCAATGAAGATGACGGCTCTATAGAAGAAATCATGGGTGTAAAACATAAGACATTGCCTGTTGAAGGCGTGCAGTTTCACCCTGAATCCATTTTGAGTCAGCATGGTCATCAAATCTTTAAAAACTTCTTAGAAATTTACGCGTAATTCGGTGCGAAACAATTATGAATATTCAACAAGCTTTAAATAACATCACTAAAAATATTGAGCTTACTCAACCACAAATGGAAGAGGTGATGCGCACGATTATGCAAGGTGAAGCAAGCCCTGCACAAATTGGCGCATTAATGATGGGCTTACGTTTAAAAGGCGAAAGTATTGACGAAATTACGGCCGCTGCACGTGTGATGCGTGAGTTTGCGATTAAAATTGATGTCAGTGATCTGCCACATTTGGTGGATATTGTCGGTACAGGTGGCGATGGCCAAAACTTATTTAACGTTTCAACTGCGTCAAGTTTTGTCGTTGCTGCTGCGGGTGCAACCATTGCTAAACATGGTGGCCGTGGCGTGTCTTCAAAATCAGGTTCCTCTGATCTGCTTGAACAAGCCGGCATTAATCTCGACCTAAGCATGGAACAAACAGAACGCTGCATCCGTGAAATGGGGGTCGGTTTCTTGTTTGCGCCAAATCATCATAAAGCAATGAAATATGCTGCTGGCCCACGTAAGGAACTCGGTTTCCGTAGCATTTTCAACTTACTTGGCCCGCTTACGAATCCGGCTGGAGTAAAACGCTTTGTCATTGGTGTGTTTTCAAATGAGTTATGTCGCCCTATGGCTGAAGTGTTGAAACAACTCGGTGCTGAACATGTCATGGTGGTTCATTCGCGTGATGGTTTAGATGAAATTAGCCTTGCCTCAGCAACTTATGTGGCTGAACTTAAAGATGGTGAAATCACAGAATGGGAAATTCAACCTGAAAATGTTGATATTGAATCGCAAACTTTAACCGGTTTGTCTGTCGATAGCTCAGCAGAAAGTTTGACACTAATTAAAGATGCTCTAGGCAAGAAAAAATCAGCACTCGGTGAAAAAGCGGCAAATATGATTGCGCTGAATGCAGGCGCAGGCATTTATGTTTCAGGTTTAACCAAAAGCTATAAACAAGGTGTTGCATTAGCACATGACATTATCTATGGCGGTCAAGCCTTAGAAAAAATGGGCATTTTGTCTGAATTTACTAAAACTTTAAAAGAATACGAAGCTTAAGATTAGGACACAGATCATGGTAGATATCGCAAATACAATTTTGGGTAAAATTGTAGACCGTAAACAAGAAGAATTTGCTGCCCGTCTTAAGCAACGCAGTTATAAAGATGTTGAAGAACTTGCTCAAGCAGCAACACCTCTACGTGGCTTTGCTGAAAGCCTCCGTTCAAAACGTCCTGGTGTCATTGCTGAGATTAAAAAGGCATCTCCGTCTAAAGGCATTATTCGTGAAAACTTCAACCCTGCTGAAATTGCACAGCAATATCAAGACGCAGGTGCGGCATGTTTATCTGTATTAACTGATGTCGATTTTTTCCAAGGTGCTGATGAAAACATTCAGATCGCACGTTCGCACTGTGACTTGCCAGCCCTGCGCAAAGACTTTTTGATTGACCCTTATGGTGTGATTGAAGCACGTGCATTACATGCTGACTGTATTCTTTTAATTGTGGCTTGTTTGTCAGATCAGCAATTGGAAGAAATGTCTAAAACAGCTTTTGAGCATAACTTAGATGTATTGGTTGAAGTGCATGATGAAGATGAGCTGGAACGTGCTTTAAAACTTTCAGATCATTGCTTGTTGGGTGTGAATAACCGTAATTTAAAAACATTTGATGTGGATTTAAATACATCTTTACGTTTGAAAAAGTTACTTGAGCCTTCTCGCCTACTTGTAACAGAAAGCGGTATTGCAACACCTACTGATGTCGCAATGATGCAGGAACATGACATTCATGCCTTCTTGGTAGGTGAAAGTTTTATGAAACAACCTCGCCCTGATCAAGCTTTTAAAGAGTTGTTTGGTACGCCAAAGACTGTTTAAACTTCGATAAAGTTCAGGGTGATGTTTCGCCCTGAACTTATTTCATTCTAAATATAAAATATTCATCAACATCTAATTACAATATCAAAAGCCAAAATCATAAATACTTGATGCTCGTTTACTGTTCGTTATAATCCATAGCATGAAAAAAGTTCTGCTTTTTGATTTAGATCAAACCATTTTAAATCGAGATGTATCACTACAAAGATTTCTGAATTGGCAGATTAATTTCTTGCAACTTATTCCACAGAGTTCTAAACAAAAATTTATACAGCGATTTATTGAGCTTGATGATCACGGACGCGTTTGGAAAGATCAGGTTTATCATCAATTATGCAATGAATTTTACATCACAAAATATACTGTAAATGAACTGCTCGCCATTTATATTAGTGATTTTAATGAATTTTCTGTTGCTTTCGAGCATGCAGAAATCACTATTAAACAATTATACCAAAATGGATATAAATTAGGATTGATATCCAATGGTCGAACACCCTTTCAAGAGCATAATTTTTACGCTTTAGGACTAAGTGAATATTTTTCTGGGATTTTTGTATCTGAAGCTCTACAGATGAGAAAGCCTCAACCTGAAATTTTTCTCTACGTCTGCACACAGTTTGATTGTAATCCATCAGATTGTATTTTTATTGGAGACAATCCAATTGCAGATATTGCCGGTACAAAAAATGTAGGAATGCGCACGATCTTTTTCAATTCAAATAACCAACAAAATTGCTTTATCGCTGACGAACAAATTCAACATTTTTACGATTTAGAGACTGCCATACACCGTATCGAGACTAATTAACCCACATTTTTTAACAGATCTAATAACCAACTGTTCACTTATACAAATTCAATTTTATTTATTCGCTATTTATAAAATGCATTGAATCCATTTCAGTTCAAATTATGGCTATTTCAAGCTATAATTTATCTACATTTTTGCCGTTTTTTTATTGTTTAAATATGAGCAAACACGATTCTTCGCTCTCTAAAGATCAATTCAATTTATTGAAAGCCTTTAAAAAGCAAATCACGAATCCACATTCTACTGCCCTAGCGAAGCATGTTGAGCCAAAAGCCAAAACTGTTGAGCAAGAGCAGGAAGAAGACTTCGCGCTTTTCCAAAAGCAAATGCAAGGTGTTCAAAAAATGAATGCAGGCAATATTGCAAAAATAGATAAAGTTGGCCGTAAGAAACCCGATGCGCAAACGTTGGCTAAACGAGCTGCGGCTATAGGTCCAATGGAAACTGATGATGCTTTGTTGTCAGATACCCAAGCAATGCTCAACCCTGTGGCGAGCCAAGCGGCTTTAAGCTATCGCATTGCAACTTTGCAGCACAAAGTTTTTGAAGATTTAAAAGCTGGTAATCTACGTTGGTTTGAAGCGGTCGACCTACATGGTTGTACAGTGGAAGAAGCCCGTTCTGCCGTGCTGCAAATTATTCAAATGGCCAAAGAAGAAAATCAAAATGTGATTAAAATTGTGCATGGTAAAGGCCCTGAAGCAATTCTAAAAACCTATGTGAATAGTTGGCTTCGTCAACACCGTGATGTTTTAGCTTTTGTCAGTGCACCTGAAAAACAAGGTGGCACAGGAGCTGTTCTAGTTCTGCTCAAACGTGCAGAAAAGAACCCACAGTTCAAACAGTAATCGGAATTTACCCCAAAAGAAGGCATTGTAATAGTTTTCTGCTACAATGCCGACCTTGTTCAATCTCTCAGTGTAAGTGAACACGTCTTATGTCTATGCAGCAATCCTACGCAAATATCCTAACTGCCGTTGGTGAGGATCTAAATCGCCCAGGTCTTAAAGATACGCCTATGCGTGCTGCTAAAGCTTTTTCGTATCTAACTTCAGGCTATACACAAACGCTTGAAGAAGTGACTAACAATGCGGTTTTCCCATCCGATAACCGTGAAATGGTCTTAGTTAAAAATATCGAATTCTATTCTTTATGTGAGCACCATCTTCTCCCATTCTATGGTCGTGTCCATATTGCTTATCTTCCAGAAGGTAATGTTTTAGGCTTGTCTAAATTTGCACGCATCACGGAAATGTTTGCACGTCGCTTACAAATTCAGGAAAACCTCACTCAGCAGATTGCTGAAGCAGTGTCTGAAGTCACTGGTGCGCGCGGTGTTGCGGTTGTGATTGATTCAGCTCACATGTGTATGATGATGCGCGGTGTTGGTAAACAAGAGTCTACGACACGTACTGTTTCTTTTGTCGGTGACTTTAAAACCAATAAAGAAGAACGTCGTGAATTTTTAAGTGCAGTTCCAGAAAGCTATTAATTCTGCGACATAAAAAGGCCTCAATCTATTGAGGCTTTTTTGTGCGTGATTAAATATGCTGTAATTTTTTAGGTGGTGTTTCAAAAAGTATGCTGACATTAAATGAAACCATTATTGATGTAAAAAAAGGTTAAGTCGAAGGCTTTAAAATGGTTTTCAATCTTTTTGGAGAAATTACAACTCTTTCTAAAACCGCGC